>NZ_JAUBRP010000034.1:150-43985 GCF_036701935.1 Microcoleus sp. M2_D5
ATTGTGGAACAGGCATCTTGCCTGTTGTTAAAAATGTTGAGTGATTGTGGAACAGGCATCTTGCCTGTTGCTAAAAAAGTGAATTGATTGTGGAACAGGCATCTTGCCTGTTGTTAAAAATGTTGAGTGATTGTGGAACAGGCATCTTGCCTGTTGCTAAAAATCTTGTTGACAAAAGAAATAATTAAAATAAAAGCGATCCGAAATCACCAAAATATAGTAGAATAGTAGATTGTGATTAATCTAAGGATATCAACAGATTATGGCTAAGAAGAGCATGGTCGAGCGCGAGAAAAAGCGCCAGAGACTCGTAGACAAGTACGCCGACAAGCGGGAAGACCTGAAAGACCAGTTTGACCAAGCTACCAATCAGATGGACAAAATGGCGATTCACCGCCAACTGCAACAGCTACCCCGCAGCAGTTCGCGGACTCGCTTGCGGAACCGCTGCTGGGCAACAGGACGGCCCAGAGGTTACTATCGTGACTTCGGACTGTCTCGCAACATGATGCGAGAAATGGCTCACGAAGGTCTTTTGCCAGGTGTTGTGAAGTCTAGCTGGTAGTACAAAGGAAGAAGGAAGAAGGAAGAAGGAAGAAAAAAACTCACAATTAATCGGCAGGATTAGGTTTGGGGTTGATTTTTGTTTCAGACTTACGAGTTAAATTTTCCTCCTTCTTGCTTCACTGGCCGCAGCATTTATCGATGCCGAGACTTTCGAGTAACAAGTCGCTGACGGCGTTGGCGATCGCAAATTCGCCGTAGAAGCTTTTAGAAAAATCATAAGCCTGCATTTCGGTGACGATCGCAATTACGAGGCTGCCCAAGTCGTTTTCCCCTTCCATGCGCTGGCGGACATAGATTTGGGCAGCTCTTTTAGCTATTTGCTGGTTGGCTGCTTCTGGGATAAACTCGGAATCTAGCCATGCCAGCAGCGTTTCTTGGAGCCATTGGCCTTCTTGTTCGGGGTTTTTGGCGGGCGGTAAGGTAATAGGTTCGATGGTTTCAGACATGATTATTCCTAATTGCTAATGTTGACTTTGAAAAGTCAATTGACAAATGAGAACTGATAAATATATGCAATATGATATACCGACAATTATACAAGGATACGCGCAAGGCTATTTCTTGATGGCAAATGACGGCGAGGAAAGTTTGGGGTGGTATTCCAGCCGTCAGCGGGCGCTGATTCCCCTGGATGAAAGATTTACCTATCCGAAATCCCTGCGCCGCCAAATCAATCAAAATCGGTTTTCGGTGGCTGTGAACCGCGATTTTGGGGCGGTGGTTGAGGGTTGTGCCGATCGCGAAACGACTTGGATTTCTAAGCAGCTCAAGCAGATTTACTGGGGTTTGTATGAGGCCGGTTGGGCTTACAGCTTCGAGACTTGGTGCGGCGACGAATTGGCGGGCGGTATTCTCGGATTGTCGATCGGCGGTGCGTTTATTGGGGAGTCGATGTTTTACCGAATTCCCGAAGGTTCTAAGGTGGCGATGGTGAAGTTGGTGGAGAGGTTGCGCGATCGATCTTATCTGCTATTCGACGCTCAAATGAACAATCCGCACTTGGAAAGATTCGGCGCTTATACTGTTAAGGAAAAACTGTACAACACTCTTTTGCAAGAAGCTTTGAAGCGCCGCTGTTCCCTATTTTAACAAAGACTCAAGTCCTGACTACAAACGGATTATTGAGATTGTTTAAATTAGCTATAGCCTTTCGAGCGAAAGATGAGGTTCTCATGGGCATAGGGCATAGGGCATAGGGCATAGGGCATACCTCACTTTTTTGAGAATCGCTATAATTTTTCAACAACGAAACTGCGACAGTTCAAGAAATAGTATAATTAAGCTTAGATACTTCTCGGAGACAACCACTATGCAAGTCACAACCGCAGAAATCATTTATCCTTCCAGCGACGGTCAACCAATGGCAGAAAGCACCATTCAATACGAATTAATTGTCAAAATTAAAGAAGGTTGCGAATCGCTGTTTAAGAATGACCCAAACGTTTTTGTAGCCGCCGATTTACTCTGGTATCCCGTTGAGGGCCGACCCGATATTTCTCAAGCACCTGATACGATGGTGGTATTTGGCAGACCAAAGGGCGATCGGCCTTCTTACATACAATATCGAGAGGACAATATTGCTCCTCAAGTCGTCTTTGAGATTCGCTCCCATAACGACCGCCAAACCAAAATGAATAAGAAACTTTCATTTTACCAGCGTCATGGAGTTGAGGAATATTACCTTTACGATCCAGAAACAGATGAGTTGCAAGGTTGGCAAAGAATTGAGGGAGATTTAGAAGTTATTGAGCCGATGGAGGGATGGATCAGTCCGAGATTGGGAGTGCGATTTGAGTTGGGAGAAGATGGCTTAGAAATTTATCGACCTGATGGAGAAAAGTTTCTTTCCTATGCAGAAGTAGAAGAACAGGCGTTATTGGATCGCCAGCGTCTACAACAAGAAGCTCAAAGAGCCGAACAAGCAGAGCAAAAGTCTGAACGTTTAGCCGCAAAACTGCGCGAATTGAACATCGATCCTGATAGCATTTAACCTCGAATAAATGCTAAGAAACCCGGTTCCTCAAATAAATCTGGTTTCTGAGGATTGGGGTTATTTATTCTTTTAGGACTTACGCATCAAGACCAAAGAAACCGGGTTTTTTGCGATTTTGCCGACTGTAACGCGTCTTTTGATAAAAACCCGGTTTCTGACCACCCGTGCGTAAGTCTTATTCTTTTAAGGGCGATCGGGGATATTTGGTCGATCGCCCCCAGCTCAAATTGCATATACTACAATATATAATACAGATATTCGAGCCAAAATCCTTGGAGCTCAGAAAAATCCGAATCGAGGCCCCTTGAATGTGCCAAAATGTTCAAGCAAACATTAGTAAATGCTACACGGAGAAATTGTTGTGGATTCCAGATATAACCCCCAATCCATAGAAGAAAAATGGCAGCAGGCATGGGCTGAGCAAAACTTAGACCAGATGCCAGAAGATACGCAAAAGCCTAAATTTTATGCCTTATCCATGTTCCCCTATCCGTCGGGAAACCTGCACATGGGCCACGTCCGCAACTACACAATCATCGATGTAATTGCCAGACTCAAGCGAATGCAAGGTTATCGGGTATTGAATCCGATGGGATGGGATGCTTTTGGTTTGCCCGCAGAAAATGCAGCCATCGAGCGAGGAATTCCCCCCGCACAATGGACTTATCAAAACATCGCCCAAATGAAAGGCTTATTTCGCCGGCTGGGTATTTCTTTCGACTGGACAAAAGAAGTTACAACTTGTTCTCCCGATTATTATCGGTGGACTCAATGGATTTTCTTGCAATTTTTAGAAGCAGGATTAGCATATCAAAAAGAAGCAGCAGTTAATTGGGACCCCATAGACCAAACAGTCTTAGCAAACGAACAAGTAGACAACGAAGGTCGTTCCTGGCGTTCCGGTGCCAAAGTCGAGCGCAAATTATTGCGGCAGTGGTTCCTCAAAATTACCGATTATGCCGAACAGTTATTAAACGACTTAGACAAATTGCCAGATTGGCCTGAAAGAGTCAAATTAATGCAAGCCAACTGGATCGGCAAATCAGTCGGTGCTTACTTAGAATTTCCGATTGTCGGCATGGATGAAAAAATCGCCGTTTTTACCACACGTCCCGATACAGTTTACGGCGTCAGTTACCTTGTTTTAGCGCCGGAACATCCACTAACTCAGCGCGTGACAACCGCAGACAGAAAAGCCGCCGTAGAAACCTTCATCAAAGAAGTGGCCGCCCAAAGCGAGATCGATCGCACAGCCGAAGACAAACCAAAGCGCGGCATCCCCACAGGCGGCAAAGCAATCAATCCTTTCAACGGCGAAGAAATTCCCATTTGGATCGCCGATTATGTGCTGTACGAATACGGCACCGGCGCAGTCATGGGAGTACCCGCCCACGACACGCGAGATTTCAAATTTGCCAATCAATATCAACTGCCAATTAAAGTAGTAATTGTGGATGATGATGAGCTGCCCTTGACCGAAGCTTACACAGAACCCGGAATTATGATTAATTCTGAAAGCTTCAACGGCATGGATTCAATTAAAGGCAAAGCAGCGATTATTCACCATGCCGAAAATGCAGGTTATGGCCAAGCTAGAGTCCAATATCGCTTGAGAGATTGGTTGATTTCCAGACAGCGTTATTGGGGCGCTCCCATTCCCGTAATTCACTGTCCCAACTGCGGAACTGTCCCCGTCCCACAATCGGATTTGCCCGTATTGTTGCCGGAAAATGTAGAATTTACTGGCAAAGGTTCGCCCTTGGCAAAGATGGAAGAATGGGTAAACGTTCCTTGTCCGAGTTGCGGGACTCCGGCGAAGCGGGAAACAGATACGATGGATACTTTTATCGATTCATCGTGGTATTTCTTGCGCTATCCCGATGCTCAAAATCAAGAGCAAGTCTTCGATACGGCGAAAACAAATGATTGGATGCCGGTAGACCAATATGTCGGCGGCATCGAACACGCCATCTTGCACTTACTGTATTCCCGGTTCTTTACCAAGGTTTTGCGCGATCGGGGTTTGATCGATTGCGACGAACCATTTAAACGCCTGTTAACTCAAGGCATGGTGCAAGCAATGGCCTACAAAAATCCCGTTACTGGCAAATACTTTCCCCCATCAGATATAGACTCCGCAAATCCCAAAGATCCTCAAACTGGCGAAACTTTGCAAGTCTTCTACGAGAAGATGTCCAAATCAAAATACAATGGCGTTGACCCCTTGGAAGTTATGGGCAAATATGGGGTAGATACGGCGCGGATGTTTATTTTATTCAAAGCGCCACCAGAGAAGGATTTGGAGTGGGAGGACGCTGATGTGGAAGGGCAATTTCGCTTTTTAAATCGCGTTTGGCGCTTGGTGACAGAGTTTTGTGGGGCAGGAATCTTGCCTGCTACCGAAGTACCGGGGACGGGCGGGACGCCCATCCCACAATTAAATAGTCCCGACAATTTGGAAAGCCAGAATTTGAGTAAAATTGAGAAGGATTTGCGGCGGGCAATTCACACTGCAATTAAGGAAGTGAGCGAAGATTTGGAGGGCGATTATCAGTTCAATACTGCTGTTTCGGAAATGATGAAACTCAGCAATGCTTTGAATGATGCTAAATGTAAAGATTCGCCAATTTATGCAGAAGGAATTAATACTTTGATTCGCTTGTTAGCGCCTTTTGCGCCGCATATTGCTGATGAATTGTGGCACAATACCGGTAACAGTGAATCGGTGCATACGCAAACTTGGCCGAGTGTGGATCGGTCTGCATTAGTTACCGATGAAATTACGCTGGTAATTCAAGTTATGGGCAAGACTCGCGGCACAATTCAAGTGCCTTCTGGTGCTGATAAAGCTGCTTTGGAAAAGTTTGCTCGCGAGTCGGAATTGGCTAAGCGTCACCTGGAAGGTAAGGAGATTAAAAAGGTAATTGTGGTGCCTGGAAAGTTGGTGAATTTCGTGGTAGCTGGATAAAGATGAGAAACCCGGTTTCTTTATTTAATAAACCGGGTTTCTGAGACTTGCAGTTAAGAAGTATCCATGCCAAAAATGAGCAAGCTAAACAAGACAAAAAAAACTTTTTTGATAGGACTATTGTGTTTAGGAAAACTTGGGGCGCTCGCCTACATTGCTTGCTGTATACTGTTGTTTTTTCTGCAAACTCGTTTGATATTTCAGCCAACACCTGCAATCGCCAAAACACCGGATGCTTTTAACATCGCTTACCAAGAAGTTTGGTTGCCAGTTAAAACTCGATCGCCCAAAATTGAAAAACTGCACGGTTGGTGGCTGCCCGCCGCAAATCGAGAATCATTAGGAACTTTATTGTACCTGCACGGCAGGGGTTTGAACATCGGTGCTAATATCACTCAATCTTACCGCTTTCGGCAATTGGGTTTTTCGGTATTGCTGATTGATTACCGGGGTTACGGCCGCAGTCAAGGCAGCTTTCCCAGCGAAGCTCGGATATATGAAGATGCTGAAGTTGCTTATAATTATTTAGTTAAGCAGCGGCAATTGTTGCCTAGCCAAATTTTATTTTACGGTCATTCAATGGGAGGTGCTGTTGCTATTGAGTTAGCAATAAGGCATCCAGAATCTGCTGGTTTGATTGTCCACAATTCGTTTACTTCTATGGTGGACATGGTGGAAAATAATACTTTTATGCGATTTTTTCCGGTGCGGTTGTTGCTGACGCAAAGGTTTGATTCTATTGCTAAGGTTAAATCACTGCGAATGCCGGTTTTGTTTGTTCACGGGATTGCCGATTCTTTTGTTCCTGCTACTATGAGCAAAAAGTTATATGCTAGTTCTCCTGAAGATAAAAAAATTTTGCTAGTTCCTAATGCTAGGCACAATAATGGAGATGCTTTTTTTAATAATCCCGAATATCGCCAAACTATTGTGGATTTTGCAGAAAAAGTAATCGATCGAAAAAAGCTATGACTTACGCACTCCGCAAAAGAAACCGGGTTTTTTAGGGAATCTGCTGATTTTAACCAAGTATTTTCGTAAAAAACCCGGTTTCTGAGCACCCATGCGTAAGTCCTATTTAATTGTTAGTTTCAAAAAGCAATTGCACGATCGCTCCGCATTCCAATTTTAATACTGATTGAGCGCTGCCGCCATTAACGGCAATTTCTACCCAACCGTCAGAACCACTTATGGCAATTAAATCTCCAGGCTTGCTGTCGCTGTAGGTTTTACCGCTGGGGATGCGAATTGCATCAGAACTATTGCTAATTGTCAATGACCAATTGTTACCTATAATGCAATTATTGGGGATATTAGTAATTAGGTTGCCGAAGCGATCGACATATTGAACACAGCCTTCTATACCTGTGGCTGTAACGGCACAATTTGGTATCTCTAACTGTAGTAAACTTGCAGGGTCGATGCACTCCCCCAACTCTTCCAATGCCACCCCGTTGGCTAAGTGAGCGCCCGCTGCAGCGAAAATATCGCGACCGTGAAAAGTGCTGCTGGGTTGAGGTGTGCGCCAGTATAGGGAATTCGTGAGCTCGACAGATGCGATCGCACTTTCCCGACTCAACACCCCGCTAAACAACCCGTTATCGGGCCCAACAAGGAAGCAATTAGCACATTTAATCGCAACAGGGCGTCTCTTGCTTCCCACCCCCGGATCGACGACAGCAATATGTACGGTTTCCGGGGGAAAATAAGCAAAAGCAGTCATCAAACAAAACCTCGCGGCCGCAATATTTTGAGATGGTATTTGGTGCGTAATGTCAATAACTTTTAACTGCGGGTTAATTTGGGCGATCGCACCTTTCATCACTCCCACATAAACATCGCTTAATCCAAAATCTGTAAGTAGAGTTATAATTCTATTTTTAGACATATATGCAAAGGTAAAAATATGGTATCACAATGGGAAAACTTTCTGCAAAACTTGGGAGAATGGCACGGTTCATTCACTCAGCTATCGCCGCGGGGAGAGGTACTTCGAGATACTCCTAGCATTATTTCTCTCGAAGGTCTAAATGACAACAAAACTGTAAGATTGAAACTCCGTCGCTTTTCCCCAAATCCCAGCGGTGTCGGCGAACCGGAAGTGAGCGAACTTGTTCGAGAATATCAGGGTTTGGGACGGGATATCTTGTTTTTTGAGAATGGAGCTTTTTGTCAGGGAACTATTCAACTAGCGCCTTATTCTGAGTGCGGTGCGGAGTTTGGTTTTATCTACAATTATCGCCGGTTGCGCTTCGTTCAGCTCTACAGTATCGACGGCAATTTATCAAATCTTACCTTAATTCGGGAAAAACAGCTCGATAAAAATGTCGCCGAACGTCCGCCTTTAACTGTTGAGGATTTGCTGGGAGAGTGGCAGGGCGAGGCCGTGACAATGTATCCAGATTCGCGTTCTCCTGACTTTTATTCTACCAATTTACAATTGCATTTGGAAAGTAGCGATCGCGTAATTCAAAAAATTACTTTTGGCAGTAATGGTACTGTTATTAGTTCTAGCGCCCGCATTGACGGTTCAGTTCTGCACTTTAACGAAGGTGCTTCCCCCGTGCAAGTTTTGCTGCTTCCTGACGGCGGTTCTTGCACTTTACCTGTCAAAATTGAATCCAGAAAACCTATATTTTTCGAGGCAGGTTGGTTGGTAGAACCTGACTTGCGGTTTCGGATGATTCGCAGTTACAATGAGCGGGGTGAATGGGTAAGTTTGACTTTAATTAAAGAACGAAAAATTCGTCATTAATTTTGTAGGGGCGGGTTCACCAAAAATTTTTAATTCCATCCCAAATATTAATAAACCCGCCCCCAGCCAACCAATAAATTCTGATTGCGGAACAGGTTTGTCGGTATCTGAGATGGGTGGGTGCGGGATTGTTAATTCTGCTATTTGATAATATAAACTTTGGCGAACCCGCCCCTACCAATCTGGGTATTTTCGCGAATGTTATTCGGCGGACTTTGTTTCCTGAGTTTGCGATTGAATCACCGCACTCCAGTCATCATTGTTAACAGCAGCTTCCAAATCCTTAGCCTGTTCGCCATTACTTTTGGCGGCTGTTTCTAACTCTTTGGTAAGAGTGGAATCTGCCATTGCTTTCCGCAATTTTAGCTTTTTTTCTTCATAAGCTTTTTGTTCCTCAGCAGACATAGCAGCGCGCGCTGCTTGGCCTACCGTAGCCGCCCACATTTCGCTGTCAGCAGCGTTGCCGGGGGGAATGCTGCCGAGTTCGGCTATCCAAGCATCCCGCAAACTTTCCATTTCTTCCCGCTTCGGAAATTTGAAAGTTTGCACGCGCAGGAAAGCACAATTTTCAACGCCGTTTTGGGCGATGTGACCGTTGATTGAAAGCAGGATATTTCGCGAATAACCTATATACTGAGTTTGACGGGAAGTGTCCATTACAGCGTAAACACCGGCGACTTTCGCGTTAGTTGCCAAATCGCGCCATGTATCGATCGACATTACTTGCGTGCCGTCATTTTCTAATTCAGAAATAGTCGCTGCTGCGCTGTGTTCTGAGTCGGAACTGTATAAAAAGTTGTGCAGTCCTTCATGGGCGACAGGTACGTTTTGATGTTCAATTGCTAGGTCTCTATCGGCATTCACTTGATTAGCTTCCATACAACCCAATTCCTCAAAAAATGTCAACTTTACTCATTAAATCCCGCTTTCAGAGGCGGGCTATAAGAGCCCAACCCCTACTCCCCACAATAAAGTTCTCTTTGTGGAACAGGCCGGACAGCCTGTTCTACTATTTTTGTGGCCCTTATCTACTTAACTTGCGGCAATTTGTTGCAATTCCTCATCAGTCAATTTAACTTCGAGCGCCCGCACAGAGTCCTCAATACTCGATACTTTGGTCGCACCGGGAATGGGAACGACACAGGGCGATTGTGCCATCAACCAAGCTAATACTATACAGTAAACTGAAACGTTTTTTTCTTCTGCTAATTTTGCGATCGCGGGCATATCTTGCAAGCTTGTGTGGCGGCGGCTTCCTCCCAGAGGACTCCAGGGAAAAAATGTCAGTTTTTCGGTTTCGCAATATTCCAGAACGCCGTCTGATTCTGGCTGTCTGTGCCACGGATTGTATTGATTCTGCACGGAGACAATTTCTACTGTATCGCGGGCGCGTTTGATCTGCTCTACAGAAAAGTTTGACACTCCAATAAATCGAATCATTCCTGCTTCTACTGCTTCTTTTGCGGGTGCTAGGGCTGCTTCGATGGTATAAGCGGGATCGGGCGAGTGATATTGCCAAAGGTCGATCGGTTTCTGGCCGCCCAATGCTTCAAAACTTTCCCGAATTGTCTTGCGTAAATGGTGGGGGTTGCCATTGCGCGTCCACGCACCTTGAGGCCGCATTAAGCCGCCTTTAGTGGCCACAGTAACTGCCCGAGTATCTCCGGTGTACTGTTCCAAAGCTTTGGCAATCAGTTGCTCATTGTGGTGTTTGTCGGATTCATCTTGGCAGTAGGAATCTGCGGTGTCAATTAGGGTGACACCCAAATCGAGGGCGCGGTGAATTACCGCAATTGATTGATCTTCGGGCGGCCTGCCGCTTAAGGACATTGGCATACCTCCAAGACCGATCGCGCTGATAGTAAAATTACTGTTACCCAGTTTTTTTCTTTTCATTGGTTTGCCTTCGCTTGCGTGGTTTATTTCCAGTTTACATTTCCAGGATAGGTTTAAATTTTACATTTATTTAACTATCTAAGTAAATAGAAAAAACTATTTTTTAGATAAGCTGTTTTGCATTGAAAATGTATATTTCAATTCCCTATTCTCCCCGTGTCAAGTTCTCTCCCTCTCAAACATAATAGACAATCTAGATGTGCAGCAGCTTAACTACCGACTTAACTAGCTGGAAGCGCTGGTGTAAAAGCGGAGTGCAAATTGCCAGAAGTAGCGGGAGAACAATAACAGCCCGATCGCCAATATTCCCGCCCCTGCGATCCAAACGATTTCACCTCTCCCCAGCATGGCTTCTGCAGGCACCGTCGTCAAGAAGGCAACGGGTACTACGAAAGTGAAGAAAAATCGATAAGCTGCGGGATAAGCTGCCATCGGAAATCTACCCGCTTCTAACAATCCTTCGAGAACTTCGGTAACATTGTAAATTTTGACAAACCAAATGCTGGTTGCCCCTAACATAAACCATATACTGTAAAGAGTAATAGTTCCGAATAACAGCGGTATGGCTGTTAAAAAATAGTTGCCGATTGCTACTCCCAATTTGTTGGCAGCATACAGCAGCAATACGGTGCCCAAGATTAAATCTGGGATTCCCCAAGGCGAAACTGTGTTTGCAGATAGCCAGAATTGGGAACTGATGGGTTTGAGGAGTACGAAATCGAGAGTACCTTGCTGGACTCGATCGACAATACGGCTGAGATTAGGTGCTAGAAACGTTGACGAAAACCCCTGCAAAATCGTGAAAATGCCGAGTACAACTAAGGCCTCTTCCCATTTCCAACCCGAAAACGTGTAACCGGTACGGTAGAACAAAAATAGCCCAAACAAGCTGCCCGCAAGATTTCCGAGGCTGCTGACGGCCGCGAGGACAAAGTTGATTCGGTATTCTAGTTCCGCGGAGATCGCCGCACCCCAGAACAATTTCACTACGTGCAAATATCGTCCCATGTTTGTCGCCATTTTTTGCCGTGTAAATACTTAAATTCCCATATTGTAAAGCTTGTGTGAAGTTAACTGCTGTACTGGCTGCTCATTTCACTATAACAATAAATTATCAGTACCGCTTACTTAAGTAGTTCTATAGAGAAAAAGTATTAAGTTATTTAACCAATTTTAAACACAAATTACAATTATTAATTAAAGTCAATCTTAAGCTCATATACTTTGGCAATTTTTAAGCCAACTTCATTTTTTCACAGAAAGTATCGCCAATTTGATTAAAAATACTAATATGTTACAACTTTTAATATTATAAATATTTGACAAACATCTAGCCATACCCAAACGGAACACTTAGGATGGGGCATACGTACTCAAAAGGAATACGTAATCAGTAATGCGTAATTATACGCACAAAAAAGGGATTGAGGAATTGACCTAGCTAAAAACACGTAAGGAAAAAAAGACATGGATGCTTTAACATTATCGAGACTGGGCGTCAAGCACACCAAGAGTGCAGTAGCCGAATCGCTGCGGATCAATACAGGATACGACGTGACAAGCCCAGTCACTTTTTACGGGATTGTCAACGAGCGCTGCAATGTAAAATGCCGGCAGTGCGAGTATTGGCGGCTCAAAGAATATAAAGACGAAATGACGATCGAAGAATGGCAAAATGCCCTCTTGAGCGTCAAAGAATTTGTGGGCGAATTTTCAATCAACTTTAGCGGCGGCGAACCTTATATTAAAAAAGGTTTTCTAGACTTGCTGGCCTTTGCGAATAAAAATGGCATTCACGCCGGCGTCACCACCAACGGCTATTGCATGACCAGGGAAAACGCAGCCAAAACTGTGGCTGCTCGTCCTTTTAATGTGAATATGTCCGTTGACGGGCCGAATGCAGAACTGCACGATTATTTGCGGGGTCAACCGGGATTGTTCGATCGGCTGTCTAAAGGAATCGGCTATCTGCGCGAAGAACAAGAAAAACAGAACGTCCTGTTTCCGATCAACATCAAACCGACAATGAACCGACTGAATTTCCGCCACCTCCCGGAAATAGTCACCTGGGCTCAGGGAATTGGGGCGACGACGGTAAACTTCCAACCAGTCAACCGCTGGACGCCAGAAACCTACGAGGAATTGTGGATTGAAAAAGAAGACATGGAGGAATTTGCACAAGTAATCGAGCGCCTAATTGAAATGAAGAAGAACGGCGCTCCAATTATGAACAGCGATGAAGTGTTGCGATTGATGATTCCTCACTTTGCCGAAGAAAAAGCTCCTGATTCTACTCGTCCTTGTCGCGTTGGACTCCGCAATTACTGGATTGATACGCGCGGCGATGTGAAATTGTGCGATGAGTTTCCGGTGATTGGTAATGTGAAAAACGCCAGCGCCCGCGAGATTTGGTACGGCGAAAAAGCTCAGGAAGTCCGCCGCGATACTTTGAATTGCGGCAAGCTTTGTCTGATTACTTGTGTCTCGCAAAAGACGATTTTGGACAAAGTGAAAATGGGGATGAAGTTATTAAAGAATTGAGGTTTGAGCAGTGTTAATATCGCTTGTACTCCTAGTAGCCGGGTTCGCGATCGAACCCGGTTTTTTGTTTGATGAATTGTCTTCCCGTTCGGTTGGGCTAAAGGACAGGGCAATGCCGTTTCTTTACGAATACTATGTTTTGTATCAGTCTTGGCTAAATATATTATTGCCCCTTAAACAATAACCGATTGGTTGACGATACCTTATGTCAAGAATATTATAAATCAATACGCTTGGGTTAAAACTGTTTATTCCGGGCGAGATCCCCTCGCATACCCCCTACTCCCCCTGATTGTTGGGGAGTAGGGGTTGACTTTGAGTAAGGAATGAGAATTAAATAACTTCCACAAGATTGTGGGATGGGCCTGAAAGCCCGTCATGAGTGGACGGGCTTTCAGGCCCATCCCACAATAACAATTAAAATTGTAAGTTATTTAATTCGCGATCCTGATTGTCTAATTGCTTGGTGCATGGTGCGAGGATCACTTGGGACAGTTGCGTAAGTCCTGAATTGGTTTGACGCGCTACTTATCGGGGTAAGGTTCGCACTGCAAACCTGCAATATAGATGTTCTGTACAAGTCTTGAACAACGGTATGAAAAAAAACCCGTGTAGGCGGGTTTTTTTTGTGTCGCAAGTGGTTTTAAACTGTCTGGATTTGCTCGCAGTTTGCTTAAAGCGATCGATAAACGCGATAGTTAATTTCAGGGAAAATATTATCAATCTCCTCAACCTTCTCCAACCAACCCGAATCGACTTTGCCTTCTTTCACTTCATCGTACAGCTTGTGAAAGCGCATTAAGTGCGATCGAGTCCGGCGCACCGCATAGGGCACCATCGTCCCTGTACGCATGATAAACGCCCAGTCAGAAGATTGAGCTAGCAGCACTTCCCGCGCCGCCTGGTTCAAAGCCCGCCACTGCAATTCATCCGCAGGTTCCATGCTTCCCAACTCAATCATCCGTTCCGCAGCTTTGTGCAAGTGCGGGTAAATCCAAGCATTGGTATCGTTGAGCCAATATTCGTGGAAACCCCGGAAACCCCAGCTAGACTGAGACGGGCGGCACACTTGCTGAGTCCGATTTCCCCGCAAATAATCGGCTAAGTGCGTCATCTCGTAGGTATTTTGGTCGTACCAACTCTTGCGGAACAGGTAATCTAAAAACCAAGGCCCTTCGTACCACCAGTGACCGAAAAGTTCGGCGTCGTAAGGCGAAACAATAATCGGTGGACGCTGCATAATGCCGTTGAGGTGTTCGACTTGGCGTTCCCGGTTGAAAGCAAAGTTGCTGGCGTGTTCGGCTGCTTTTTCCCTTGCCCAGTAAGGATCGTACAACTGTTTATCGCCTAAACCCAATCCGCGACCGGTGATTTTGTGATATTTAATCCCGGTATTTTTCCGCTGGCCGTTGGGCATGATGTAGGGCTTAATGTAATCGTAGTCAGCTTCCCAGCCCAAATCTTTGTAGAATTCGCGGTATTCGGCGGCGCCGGGATAGCCGACTTCGGAAGACCAAACCTGCTGCGAGGATTCGTGATCCCGGCCGAAGGCTGCGACTCCGCACTCGGTGAAAATTGGGGCGTAACTGCCGTAGCGGGGACGCGGGCGGGCGTAGAGGATGCCGTGACCGTCTGTGAGAAAGTAGCGGAGGCCGGCGTCGGCTAACATCCGCTCTAAGCCTTCATAGTAGGCGCATTCTGGCAGCCAAATGCCTTTTGGTCGGCGACCGAAGTTTGCTTCGTAGTTGTCGCAAGCTACTTGAATTTGCGCCCAAACTGCTTCGGGGTACATTTTCATCAGCGGTAGGTAGCCGTGGGTGGCACCGCAGGTGATGATTTCGAGGTTGTTGGTATCTTGGTGTTCTTTGAAGGCTTTGACTAAATCTCGATCGTACTTTTCCCAAAAGTTGCGGACTTGAGAGAAGTGGGCGGCGTAATGTTCTGCCAAATAGCGGAGGTGGCCGTTTCCGCTGTTGTGTTCGATTTCGAGATCGGCTAATTCTTCGAGTTTGGCCAAGTGGTCGTCGAAGCGGTCTTGCAGCAAGGGATCGCGCAGCATGGCAACCAAGGGCGGTGTCATGCTCATGGTAATTTTAAAGTCGATGCCGTCGCGCTTGAGCCCTTCAAAGACTTGCAGCAGGGGAATGTAGGTTTCCGCGATCGCCTCAAACAGCCATTCTTCTTCTAAAACGTAGTCGCTTTCGGGGTGGCGGACAAAAGGCAAGTGGGCGTGGAGAACGAGGGCGAGGTAGCCAATAGTCATAGTGATTTGGATGCCGTAGTTATTAACTGACGCCAGTTAGGGACAGCTTTAAAATATTTTAAGATTTTATGCTGAAACGGGACTCACAAAATGCCGTGTTTTTTTAATAGCCTTTCTCTAACAAACTAAATGTCAGCAAATTCTGATTTTCTGCTTGCTGTCGGATTAGGGCTGCTGCTGTTTGAGAGTCTACTGCCTTTGAGAAAAAGAATCCCTGGGCGTACTCACATTTTAACCCTTTTAGTATAGATAGTTGCGAAGCTTCTTCGACTCCTTCGGCGACTACATCCATACCTAAATTGTGGGACAAAGTAACGATCGACCGCACAATTTCTGTCGGGTCAATGCCTCCTTTGGCGAGGTCGAACTCACCTCCCATCCTGCTAACAAAAGAGCGGTCTATTTTTAAGGTATTGGTGGGGAAGCGGTGCAGGTAGGAAAGCGAGGAATAGCCGGTGCCGAAATCGTCAATGCACAAGTCTATGTTTCGGGTTCTGAGCTGCACCAGCATTGCTGTTACGGATTCGGAATTTTCTATGAGTACGCTTTCGGTAATTTCTAGTTTTAAACTGCTGCCGTCGAGGTGAGTTTCTGCGAGGACTCGATCGATGTATTCGATTAAATCTGGCTGAGAAAACTGTTTGACAGAAATGTTGACGCTAACGCTCAACGGGGGGTGGCTGGGAAATAGCTGCTGCCACTGGCGGATTTGGTGGCAAGCTGTGCGGAGTACCCAGCGGCCCAGGGGTACGATCAAGCCGGTTTCTTCGGCGATGGTGATGAATTCGCCGGGGGAAACTAAGCCCCGTTCTGGATGCTGCCAGCGCACTAGGGCCTCAAAACTGGTAATTGTGTTATTGGCGATCGACACGATCGGCTGGTAGTGAATAATAAACTGGGGCGCTGCGGATAAGGGAGGTAAGGCTGATTCGGGGCATGGGGGAAAGTCTTCTTCTGTGGCGGGCTCTCTAATTGATTCGATCGCCCGCCGCAGGTCGTTTTCGAGCTGCAACAGTCGCAAAGCGTGGGCGTGCATGGAACTGTTGAAAACTTCGTGTCGGGCTCTGCCAAGTTCTTTGGCGCGGTACATTGCTGTGTCGGCGTCGCGCAGCAGGGTTGTCGGTTCCAGGTATTCGCCAGAGCTCAAAGCTATGCCGATGCTGGCGGTGATAAATACTTCGTGTCCGTCTAGAAGGAGAGGGGAGGTGATTTTCTTTTGCAGGCGGTTGACAATGCTGCTAGCTTCATTGATGCCCTCGATGTCTTCTAGCAACAGCACAAACTCGTCTCCTCCGATGCGGGCTACTGTATCTCCGGGCCTGAGACAAGCTTCCAGACGCCGCGCGATCGATACTAGCAATTGATCCCCGATGGCGTGGCCGAGGGAATCGTTGACTACTTTAAATCTATCTAAATCGAGAAACAGCACCGCAAACAAGTAGTCTTTGCGCCGTTTTGCCAGCCTCAGAGCGTGTTCGAGCCGATCGGTAAATAGCGATCTGTTTGGCAATCCGGTGAGGGCGTCGTGAAAAGCATCGTGCAGCAGTTGTTCTTCGGCGAGTTTGCGCTGAGTGATGTCGTGACAGTTAATCACGATTCCCTTGACTGCTGGATCGTACAGCAAGTTGGTGGCTACAGCTTCTACATAACACCAGGAACCGTTGCGGTGGCGGACTCGGTACTCAACTGGGCACTGGCTTCTTTTGGGGTTGTCAATGGCTTTGTGGAGGGTTTCGGCGATCGTGGCGCAGTCGTCGGGGTGAACTATTTCTAAGGCGCTGCGCCCGATCGCCTGGTGGGGCGGGTATCCTAAAATTCGCTTGACGGAAGGGCTGATGTAGCGGAAGATTCCTTCGGCGTCGAGAATGATCGTGATGTCTGTGGCGTTTTCAATCAGCGAGCGAAATCGCTGTTCGCTTTGGCGCAGGGCTGATTCTGCTTGTTTGCGATCGCTGATGTCGAGGGCTACTCCGTCTATAATTAGGTCGCCGTTGTCGTTTTTGGAAAATTTAGCGCTGTCTTGCACCCACTTTACCTCCCCTGATTTCAGAATTATGCGGTACTGGCGATCGCACGGCAAAAGACTCGCTCTCGATGCTGCTACGCGGCTGTCAGACGAGCTTTTGTCCTCTGGATGGATGATTTCGGTCAATAGTTCCGGGCGCGAAATCACTTCTTCGGCCCCGAACCCAGTAACTTCGCGCACGCCCGGACTGATGTAGGGCATGGAGATTGTGCCGTCTGGATGCAGCACGGTGCGGTAGACTGAGCCGGGAATGTTGGCTGCCATTGTGGCTAGCTGCTGCTGGATGCCGCAGACTGCTGCTTCGGCGCGCTTGCGTTCTGCGAGTTCGGTTTGGGCTTGTTGGTAGAGTTCGGCTTGGTGGATCGCGATCGCGCACTGATCGGATATGGCTTTGACTAGCGATAGTTCTTCTGTAGTCCAACAGCGGACCCGATCGCACTGGTAGAGGCAAATTCCTCCCAAAAATGATTGCTGGTATAGCAGCGGTGCGATCGCGATCGAGTGAAACCCTAAAAATTGCGCTGATGCTTGCAGTTCCGGGCTCAGAGTCGATAACTCGGCGAGGGCGATCGTTTCTCCGCGGGCGAGGGAGAAGCGATAGTGTTGGGCAAAGTCGCAATTTAGACCGATCGCCCGTTCTCTGTGGGCTGCCTTTAAGCTCATGTAGCGAATCCCGATCCTGCCCTCAGCATCTGGCTGCAATATCGCGCAGCCGCTGATTTCTAGAGCTTCGTGCAGTTGATCTGCGGTGGTTTGCAGCACTTCGTCGAGTACAAGGGTGAAGCGCATGGCTTGAACGATGCGGTTGACTATCGCTTCACGAGTCGCTTGCCGCTGAATTTGGGCGATCGCTTCTTGTTGCTGGCGCCGCATTTTGTATTCTAGGAGCGAGCGTTCTAAGACTGTTGGCAACCTAAACAGCCGCCCTTTTAATACGTAATCGGTCATTCCGGCTTTGATGCACTCAACAGCCGCTTCTTCTCCCAAACTTCCCGTTACTAAAATCAACGGTATGTCTTGCCCTAATTCCTGCATTAATTTCAATACTTCTAAACCGTTGAAGCCGGGGAGGCGATAATCTGATAGTACAGCATCGTACTTGCAATTCTCGAGCAATTTTCTGCACTCTGTTGCTGTTTCTGCCGTGTCGCACTTAAAATTTACCCCTCCCGATTCTAAGGCGAGCACTATTAATTCCATATCTTCTGCCATGTCTTCGATAATCAACAATTTCAATGTTGATTCCGCTACCATTTTTAGTAGATAGTTGGTCTGATTTATATCTAACATAAGGTATTGGGGAGGTTGTCAATTGGTTATTCGTGTTTGTGCTAGTAATTTTTTAGACTGAGTTTGGTTGTTAATTTTATCTCGATATTTTTTGTTATTTTTAGCAAAATCAATTATATACTCTACTCGCAAGACTTTTATTTAGCACCGGCATTCGAGGGCTGACCGAACCCATTGGGGAGCATCCCCATTTTTAAAAGAGCGTTTTTTAGGAGTACGAGCATCTTGCACCGCCAAGCCTAGCTTTTTCGCTTCCATCCCTGACGTGTGAACACTTCTGTCACACCAAAATTCGGATGCTCTCACGGATTCTGACTTATTTAAGTGTATAAGAGTTTTAAATTTTGAATTTAAAACTCTTATACACTTAACTTATGAATCTATATTACCGTTTCAGATTGTTTGCCCTAGTTTAAAGTAAAACGTGGCTCCTTGACTAGGTAGGCTTTCGGCCCAAACCGTGCCGCCGTGGCGGTGAATAATCCGCTGGACGATCGCCAAACCGATGCCGGTACCTTCAAATTCTTTCTGGGAGTGCAGCCGCTGAAAGGCTCCAAACAGGCGATCGGCATATTCCATCGGAAAACCCACCCCGTTATCCTTGACAAAAATCGTTCCATCAGGTAAACCCTCAATAATTATTGTAGCCGGAGTGCGTCCGCGGCTGAACTTGACGGCGTTGCTAATCAAGTTGCTGAACACCTGTTGCAGCAAGGTTGGATCTCCGATTACTGTCGGCAAATCTCCGACGGCAAATTCAACGCTGTGGGGAGTTTGGGTCGGATCTGCGACAGTTGGAGATTTAGTCAATTTAATCGCAGTTTGTACCAAACGGCTCAGATCGATCGGAATTTGCCTCAACTCGGTGCGAGTCACCCGCGACAGGGCGAGCAAACCGTCAATCAACAGGCTCATTTTTTGGCTGCTGTCTTCAATTATTTCCATATAGTGAACTATTTTGCGATCGCGAATCGCCTCAGTTAATTCTAGCCGCTGCTTCAACGCTTCTACAAAACCTGAAATATGTCGCAAAGGTGCGCGCAAGTCGTGGGAAACTGAGTAAGAAAAAGATTCTAATTCTTGGTTGGCAGCTTCTAATTGCTCTGTGCGTTCTGACAAGGCTTGTTTGGTCTCTACCAACTCAGTGATATCGCGAGCAGTGCCAATTAAAGCATAAACCTCGCCGTCGAGATTTCTCAGCGGAATTTTAAACGTATCGCAGTAAACATTGCCCCCCGCTTTCACAAATGTTTCCTGGTAGTGCAGAGTTTTGCCCGATTCAAATACTTGCAAATTTTCCCGGCGAAATCGTTCTGCGAGTTCGCTGGGATAGCACTCAAAAATAGTTTTGCCCAGCATCTGCTGTCTGCTGTCGAAGCCGGAAAAGTCGGCAAGGGGATGGTTGACAAAAGACAAGCGCATCTTGTCCCGTTCTACAACATAAATGTAGTCCGGCAAAGCATCAAAAAAAGTCTCTAATTCTGCTGTCCGCTGGGCGACTTGAGCTTCTAAAGTTTCGTTTAGTTCTTTGAGTTCAGCTTCGGCTCGTTTGCGTTCGGTGATATCTTGACCGATGCCGATAGACCGGCCGTCGGAAAGGCGAACATTTGCCCAAGAAATGTCGATAATTCGCCCATCTCTAACTTTTGTTTTGAAGTCGCTCCACTTCTGATTGGCTGCTTGGATTTCATCCAAAACGTATTGACGGTATTCTGGCTGCGGATAAAATTCCGCCAAGATATCGCGGTCTTTGATTTCCGCCAAACTCCAGCCGAGCACTTGTTCCCAGTGGCGGTTTACCCAGTTTATTTGACCGTTTTTGTCGAAGAATGCGATCGTGACCGGCACGTTGTCGAAGATTGTTTGCAGCAGTTCCTTTTGCTGTTTTAAGGATTCTTCGGCTTTTTTGCGATCGCTGATGTCGAGTACGGAACCGATAACTTGCCTCATTTGTCCCTCTGAGGTTCTTTTGAAGATAGTAGACCGATCGTGCACCCAGCGCCATTCCCCATTTTTGTGTTTGATTCTGTAGTCTATGTCATCGGTTTCGTGGGGATTGCTGCTGTGTGTCAGCCGTTCCATGCCTGTAATTAGCTTTAACAGATCCTCGGGATGAACTAAGTTAGCAATAGCATCTGTACCCAAATCTTGCAATTCTTCGCTCGTGTAACCGAGCATGGCTGTGACCGACTCATTTGCATAAATATTTTTGTTTTCTACTGCATCGTAAATGTAGAGAAAGTTCGGGATGGTTTTCAGAATGCTTTCTAAAAGTTCTTGATGTTTTTGCAGTTCCGATTCTGCCTGCTTGCGCTCGCTTAAGTCCAGCACAAAACTAACGCCTAACTGCTGCGTTCCTTCTAAAAATGTGCTGCCAAGCAGCACCGGAACGCGGCTACCATCGGAGCGAATATATTCTTTTTCAAAGGGTACAACCGTATTTCTAGCCTTCAGTTCTGCAACTTTTTCTGTGTCTAAACGCAGGTATTCTGGCGGTGTCATTTCTTGCCAGTTAATTTTTCCGGCTAGCAAATCTTCTCGCGTATAGTTTACCGTGTTTAAAAAAGCGGCGTTGGCATCTATAATGCGACCGTTAATGTTCCAAAAAATTATGCCGATCATGTTAGAATCAACTATGGCTCTAAATTTTGATTCGCTTTGCCTCAACTGGGATTCGGCTTGTTTTAGTTCTGTAATTTCGCGGGCGATAGCTAAAACTGTTTCTACTGAATTGTCCTTAGCAAATTCGGGAATAATTCGACAGTGGTAATATTTTGTGCCGCTGGGAGTAGGGTATTCAAATTCTATGGTTTCTGGTTGGCCTGTGCTGAAAACTTGAGGACAAGCTTCGTTTAACGGGTCGCACAACTGCGGCGACAGTCCCAATTCTGGAGGGGTTTTATCGATAAATTCGCTCCGAAGTTTTCCGGTTGCTGGTTCCACTGCTTGGTTGACGTAAATGTGGCGCAGGTTTCGATCGAAGCGGGCTATGATATCGGTAGAATTTTCGGCGATCGCACTGAATGCTTGTTCGCGCCGGTGCAGTTCTTCTTGAGCGCGGTGGTGTTCGGTTATGTCTCTGGCAAAAGAGAGAATTGAAACAACGGTTCCCGATTCATCGACGAGTGCAGAATTGTACCATTCGCAGTAAATTACTGCGCCATCTTTGGTATAGTTGCGGTTGCGGGAAACGTTGCGTGTTGCTCTGCTGTGTAACAGTTGATTTGTGACGCCGCACACTTCCTCGAAGTCTTCTTGATGAACTATTGACCATTCGTGCCAGTATTTGCCGATTACTTCTGCTGCACTCCAGCCAAATATTTGTTGGGCCACTGGCGACCACTGCACTACCCGAAATTCTTTGTCCCACTCGACAACGGCCATTGGCGAGTTTTCTAGGTGAAATTCCCGGCGCGAGTTGGCTTTTTTTATTTGAGTTTGAAGTTGCTGGCGGAGTTGCTTGGCGGCTGCGAAGCGATCGCTAATTTCCTGTGTGTTTGCTGAGCCGAGGTTAGCAATGTCAGCAATAGTTTCTGCTATTTGTTTTTCGAGTTCGTTCCAAGCGAGTTCGAGGGCTGATTCCGCCTGCTCTAGCTCAGTGATGCTGTTCTGAAACAGTGTGGCACTTTCAACTGGAATTTCAGGCATAGTTTGGACACTTAGACAAGTGTTACTTTTAGAATGCAAAATTAAAGCTTAAAAATTAAAAATATGTAATTTCCTGTTAAATTATACATTTTTAATTTATAGTCTGTGCGTGGAGCCGATCGTTGGAGACCGACGGCGTTATTCAAAACTGCCAGTAACTGGGTTTAAGGTACAGATCGCTCGGCAATTGTAGTCGATCGATCTAAAGCTCTCCTGGGTAAGGGAAGGGTGCGGACAGGAGCAGGCGCTAAGTGTATTTTTGCACAGAGTTGTTGTTTGGAGGCGATCGAAAGGAGATCGGGGTGGCTGCGGGCGTGGGTCGATCGCCAATCTGTAGCAGGGCGTTGCCTATGCAGATCGCCATTTGTCTCAACTAAACACGCTTGCTCAAAGTCCGTCAGGGGTTTAAACCTGCCGAAATCAGGGTTTGACACGCTTGTTGACACCAATGAAACCGCCCCTACCTACAAATACTCTCCCATCAGTTTGGTCAATAAAAAGCTAAAATAAAATCTAAAGTTATTCAGTCTTTTAAATTGCTTATGACTGCTGCTGCACCCTCTTCGATAAAAAACCAAACTCAGTACGAAGCCATTATCGGTCTCGAAACTCACTGTCAATTGAGTACGAATACTAAAATTTTCTCCAGTTCTTCTACAGAATTTGGCAATGCCCCAAATACTAACATTGACCCAATTTGTATGGGAATGCCGGGAGTTTTGCCAGTATTAAATCAAAAAGTGCTGGAGTATGCGGTGAAAGCTGGGCTGGCTCTCAACTGCTCCATCGCACCTTACAGTAAGTTTGACCGCAAGCAATATTTCTATCCCGATTTGCCGAAAAATTATCAAATTTCTCAGTTCGATTTGCCGATCGCTACTAACGGTTGGCTAGAAATTGAACTCGTAGACGAGACGGGAAATTCTACTAGAAAAAAAATCGGGATCACTCGCTTGCACATGGAGGAAGATGCCGGAAAATTGGTTCACGGCGGCAGCGATCGGCTCAGCGGTTCTACTTATTCAATGGTGGATTACAACCGCGCCGGCGTGCCTCTAATCGAAATTGTTTCGGAACCGGATTTGCGATCGGGCGCGGAAGCTGCCGAATACGGGCAAGAATTGCGCCGGATCGTGCGCTACATCGGTGTTGGCGACGGGAATATGCAGGAAGGTTCGCTCCGGTGCGACGTGAATATTTCGGTGCGCCCCGTTGGTCAAAAAGAGTTCGGCACGAAGGTGGAAATTAAAAATATGAACTCTTTTAATGCGATCGAACGGGCGATCGATTACGAGATCGAGCGGCAAATTCAAGCTGTGGAAAATGGCGAAACCATCGTCCAAGAAACCCGGCTTTGGGATGAAAACAAGCAGTGTACTTTCAGTATGCGGGTTAAGGAAGGTGCGAGCGATTACCGGTATTTCCCGGAACCGGATTTGCCTCCGATCGAAGTTTCGACTGAGCAATTGCAGGATTGGCAAGCTCAACTGCCGGAACTGCCGGCAATGAAGCGCCATCGCTACGAAACTGAACTAGGTCTTTCTCCCTACGACGCGCGGGTGCTGACTGACGACAAAGCGGTGGCGGAGTATTTTGAAAAATCGATCGCCGCCGGTGCTGTGGCTAAACAAGCTGCGAATTGGGTGATGGGCGATATTACTGCTTATCTGAAAAATGAAAAACTGGCGATCGGAGAAATTCCTTTCCAACCGCAGGATTTAGCCGAACTGCTGGGGTTAATTGAGGCCGGTACGATCAGCGGCAAAATCGCTAAGGATATTTTGCCGGAATTGCTGGCAAACGGCGGTTCGCCTCAGAAGTTTGTTGAAAGCAAGGGTTTGATTCAAATTTCGGATACTGGGGCGATCGATCGAGCGATCGATGCCGTGTTGGCAGCCAATCCCAAGGAGCTCGAACAGTACCGAGCCGGTAAAACTAAGCTGCTGGGCTTTTTTGTCGGCAAGGTGATGAAGGAAACGGGCGGCCGGGCCGATCCCAAACTGACCAATGAGCTGCTGGCGGCGAAGCTTAACGCCGCAGGTTAAGCATTCGTTAAGGGGGTCGTGTAGCGGATACAGCGGCGGGCGATCGGTTTTCCCTGAGCTCGCCATTCGCGCGGGATCGTAACTTTATAATTAATCTACATTTCTTTACAACATCTTCACGTTTGGGGGTGACACCCCTCATCCCGTTCGTGTTATATTGTGTTATGTAGATGCACCCTGATGGCAGAGGGAGTTACTTAGGTAGCTCTCTCTTTTTTTTGTCTTTTTTTTGTACGGACGTGAAAATACGGATGGGGGAGAGGGGGATGGGCCATACTGAAATCTTGCACCATTCTCAATCAGCTTTTTATGAACAGGCTTTCCGGCCTGTTCCACAAAGAGTGAATTTTCTCGCTTCACAGGCCGGAAAGCCTGTTAAGCGCAAGATGTCTGTTCCACAAAGAGTGAATTTTCTTGTGGAACGCTTTCCGGCCTGTTCCACAAAGAGTGAATTTTCTTGTGGAACAGGCATCTTGCCTGTTAAGCGAGAATGGTGCAATATCTCAGTTAATATCAGCTTTAGTTATTAACTAATTTGGACATTATGAGCGAACAAGCTAGCGAGCTAATCAAGCAGGGGATTTCGCAATATCAGGCGCGCCAATTTGAGGCGGCCCTGGATTCTTGGCAGGAAGCGCTGGGGCTGTATCGCTCAATGGACGATAAGCGCCGATCGGGTGCGGCGCTGGGTAATATGGGCGTAGCTTACGAAGCGCTCTTGAATTATGCTCGGGCGATCGACTGCTACCAGCAGCATTTGATGTTAGCGCGGGAAATTGGCGATCGCCGGGGCGAGGCCAATGCTTTGGGAAATTTGGGCAATGCTTGCTGTGCTCTTGAGGATTTTTCTAGTGCTATTGATTACCAGCAGCAGCGTTTGGCGATCGCGCGGGATACTGGCGACGGGCGCTCTGAGCTCGAAACTTTGGGCAATTTGGCGCTAGCTTACGATGCTAAGGGAGATTTGCCTGGTGCGATCGAATGTTATCAGGAGCAGTTGTCGATCGCGCGCGCCAGCAAGGACGATCGCATTGAGCGCAATGCTCTCAAGAATTTGAAGATCGGCTACAAGTATTTAGCAGATTACGAGAAGGCTAACCAGTACCGACAGGAGCAATTGGCGATCGTCCGCGAACTGTTTTTAACTGATAAAAATAAGAGTTTTGTACAACTTGCAGAAACAGTGGGTTTAAATCCGATTGAGGATTTTGCTGGGGCTAATTTAAGCGGTTTTGACTTGCACTACACTGATTTTAACGGTGCGGATTTGCGCGAAACCAACCTCCAGGGAGCAGACTTGACTTTGGCCGATCTCAGCGGTGCTTTGCTGAGCGCTGCTATTTTAATTGATGCTAATTTGTGCAATGCTAATTTGCGGGATGCTGAACTGAGCAGCGCCAATTTGAGCGGTGCCGATTTGCGGACAAAGCTGCCCAGGGCGAATTTGAGCGGTGCAAATTTAACCGGCGCCAATTTGAGCAGTGCTTATTTACCGAATGCGATTTTAGTAAATGCAAATTTGACAAATACTGATTTCAAGAATGCAGATTTAAGCGGTGTTAATTTGAGTGGTGCGAATTTAAACGGTGCTGATTTGAGCCGCGCTGATTTGAAAAATACGGTGGTTAAAAATGCGAAGTTTTTGGGTTGTGTCGGAATTTCGGAAGCCCTGAAGGTTGAATTGATGGCACGGGGCGGGATTTTTGAATAGAATTAATTGGAAAGGTTGGTAATGGTCGAGGGTAAGAAAAGCTATGACTGCCGTAACTGCAAAACGATTCTCCATCACCGAATATCACCGTTTGGGAGAACTGGGATTTTTCGCCCCCGATGAGCGAGTTGAATTGATTCGCGGAGAAATTATCATTATGGCTGCTAAAGGTACGTTTCACTCTGTTTGTAATTCGCTATTGCTTAAAAAATTGTACCCACTGCTGGAAGAACGAGCGATCGTGCGCGGTCAAGAGCCCATTATTTTGTCGGCTGATAGCGAACCAGAGCCTGATGTTGTGATTGCCCGCAATCGTTCTGACAATTATTTATCTTCTCACCCGGAGCCTCCTGATATTTTGCTGGTAATTGAGGTTTCCGATTCTACTTTGAAGTACGACAGGAGAACCAAGTTATCTCTCTATGCTGAATCGGGAATTTCTAATTATTGGATATTTAATTTGGTTGATAATCAACTGGAAATGCACAGCGAACCTTACCAGAAACAAAGAGGTGGTTTCGATTATCGAGTCAAACGAGTGGTTTTGCCGAATGAGGTTGTGGTAATTCCAGGTTTCCCAGATTTGTCTCTAGATTTGTCTTCGGTATTTCCCGCGCAGAGTGGTGACTAAACATTCTGGCTCGATAGCACATATTTTAACTCAGTAATTAAAGAGCGATCGAGCTTTTTTCGATGATATAATCTAAAAGTGCAAAGGAATGATATTATGTCAGATCGATTACCCCTAATAGGGTAGGCGCGGGTGCACGAAAAATATCTGCCAATAATTGACAATCTCAAAAACCCGCCCTTTTAATCGCTATCATCCAAAACAATTTGGTTTCTGACCCCGGATTTATTCGCGGGAGAAATCTAAAATCTAAAATCTAAAATCTAAAATCAGATGACTGCTCAAACTCTCGCTCGGCCAGAACAAAGCGTCCAGCTATCGGGTATCAGTTGGCAAACCTACGAAAATTTGCTTGCCGAAATCGGCGATCGGCAAATTCGACTGACATACAATCGCGGCCATCTTGAAATTATGGTATCTTCTCCAGAACACGAACGCTTCAAAGAAGTATTGGGTCGATTTGTGGAAACCTTAGCTGAAGAATTAGATGTGAAAATTGAACCTCTTGGTTCTACCACATTTAAACGTCCTGAACTTAGCGGTAAAGAACCAGATAAATGTTTTTACATTCAGAATCTGAGTGCAGTTAAAGGCAAAAAAAGAATCGACATGAATCAAGATCCGCCACCGGATTTAGTGGTAGAAATTGATATTACCAGTCGTTCCGAAAATAGTTTGCAGGTTTATGCGGATCTGAGAGTGCCGGAAGTTTGGATTTATAATGGATCGCGATTCAGAATCAACAGATTGGAAAATGGAGAATACGTTGAGTGCGAGATCAGTTTAGCATTTCCCAGTGTGGCGGTTTTAGAGATTGTCAGATTTTTGGAACAAGCAGAAACAATGGACTATTTGGAATTAGTAAAAGCATTTCGGAATTGGGTAAAAAGCCAAATTCAGCAAAACCAATGAAAGGCGGGGGAAATTAAACAAAATTTACAATTTTATCCACGATAAAAAGCTGTGTTGTGATAAAATAGAGATGATAAACTAATTTAAATATCAATTACAAACTGGTAGTGCCAGCAATTCTACCCGATATGCGATCGCTAGAGTCTCACAACAAATACCCAGATTGCTTGTGGATGCAATTTGAAGCAATTCCATTTCCATCGGTTGCACCCCAAACCAAGCAGTTCGACATTCACTTAAGCCTGAATTTTAACGAGCATTGGGAACCCCTGCTAGGTGGTCGCGTCAAATTTGGTCTGCAAGGCGGGACGCTCAAACTCTATCTAGAAAACTGCGAAATACCCGTAGCCTCACGTCAGTTAGTCGGTTCTTTCAAGCTTTTGCCAATAGAAGAAACCCTGCCAATTCCAAGCAGTACAGAAAATTTAGCGAGCGAAAGTCAGCGGGAAGTTCAGGGCGGCGAGAATTTGGAAAAAATTAAGGAGACAGAGAGCATATTTTGTCACGTTTCCACGATCGGCGACGATACAACCCCAGCTTGGATTTTTGCAGTGGAACAGGGCAAATCAGTATTAAAAGGTTTGCTAAAAAGCGCTAAGCTGGGAGAAATTACTGCCAAAGAATTTCGGATGGCAGCGGCTTTTGAAGTGGCTAAAGAAGATATTAATCTCACAGATGCGGAGGGTTTGTGGCCGCACGAGATCACGCCAAATCAACATTCGGTTTTAGAAAGAATCCTGACTGTATACCTGCAAGCAAATAAACTCCAACCTGCCCTCAGTTGGGCGCTATTGTCCTACAATTTGCCTCCGGTTGAACCGCGCGAAGTGGAAATTGTCCCGGAAGCTGAATCCCAATTGCAGGAAATGGTCGATCGCATTATCTCCGCTGAAACCGACAACTTTGTAGAGTTGGCAAAAATCGCCAATCTCAATCCAGCACTAGATTTCGCGGGTAGCAGCTTGCGCGGAACGACTTTAAGTGCAGTGGATTTTAGCAGCGCAAATCTCGATCGCACAAATTTCCGGGGTGCAACCTTAAACGATGCCGATTTCAGCGACGCCAACCTGCAAAATGCCAAATTCGGCGGTGCAGATTTGAGTGGGGCTTTCTTAGGAAATGCTGATTTAAGTGGCGCAGATTTGCACAAAGCAAGTCTAGCTTTAGCTAACCTCAGCGGTGCTAATTTGAGCGGCGCAAATCTGCTGGAAGTGAACTTAACAAATACTAATTTCAGCGGTGCGAATGTCGAGTCAGCCAGATTCGGGAACAATTCAGGAATGGATGAGGAAATGCAGGTGAATCTACAGCAGCGAGGCGCGATTTTTGAGGAGGTTTAGTCAGTAAGTGCGAAAGCCCTTTTATTTATCCGCTTCTATTGTGGCACGGGCGTTACGCCTGTGCGATGGAATTTCACCTTTAAACTATCGATTGAAGCAGCAACTCTATGAATTTAGAGGTAAACTCTTAAAAATCCTGCGTCTGCCATACCGGGGAGTGTCAATCATCCCATCCCAACATCTCTGCCACTTTTCCCGGCAGGGTGGTGGGTTCAAATGGTTTGCGAATTACCCCAGCAACGCCCATTTTGGCAAATTCAGCCATATCGCTTGACATCACTCTTGCTGTCAGCAGAATCACTGGAATCGATCGAGTAATCGGATCGGATTGGAGGATCTCGTACACAGCAAACCCATCCATTCCGGGCATTGATATATCCAGCAAAATAGCATTAGGTCGTTCTGTTTGTAGGATTTGTAAACATTCTTCTCCTGATTCTGCCACCAGCGTGTTCCATCCCCCGATGTCTTCCAGGCACAACTGTATCAGTTCGCGGAGGTGTTCTTGGTCGTCAACGATGAGAATTTGCTTCCCTTTCATCTTGTTTTCGGGCAGGAGACTGCCATCATAATTAGCTAATAGCAAAGTGTTCATTTTATTTAGGTTGATTAAAAATCAATCTTTCGGTTGCCAATTGGGTGTCAAATACCCATCTTTAAGCAATCGCTAAAATTTGCAGTTGAGAGTTGAATCCGAACTTCGGATGGCGGAACTCTCAATTCTTTAGCAAGCTGAATTGTTAAACCATCCGAGTGTATTTCAGTCCCATAAATTTCAGGATGTACGCGGTGGGGCAACGGGATGAGACTTTGAAATCCACTAGGAAGGAAATAACCTTCTACTCCAGCCGATTCGGTAGGTTGACCTTGGATTAAAACAGTTTCTGGAGTGATTTGGAGATTCAATTTGACAAGATGAATGTCAGAGATGTGAACTTTAACGATAAGTGTCGCATCCTTTTCTTGAATTTTTATACCTGCGATCGGTATTTCCTCTGTATGAGGAATCCAAAGTGTGGATTGCTGACAACGAGCCGGCAAACCGGAAAATGAACCTGCGAGATCCTGATTTATATCATTCAAAGCCTGAAAAGCATTCATTGAGTCTCCTCCTAATGCAAAGAACTGTTAGCTGCATAACAGGAGACTAAATAGCAACGGTAAGGAATTGGTAAAGATTCCGTTATTGTTACAAAAATTCACAAAAATGGTAAAATTTATTCATTCCATCCCAAAATCTCTGCTACTTCTTCGGTCAAAGTGATGGGTTGGATCGGTTTGGCAATTACCCCAGCTACCGCCATTTGGGCAAATTTAGCTCGATCGCTGGGCAAAACTTTCGCTGTCAGCAGAATCACTGGAATCGATCGAGTAATCGGATCGGATTGAAGGATCTCGTACACAGCAAACCCATCCATTCCCGGCATAGATATATCCAGCAAAATAGCGTTGGGTTGTTCTGTTTGCACGATTTGTAAACATTCTTCTCCCGATGCTGCCCCCACTGTTTTCCATCCGCCTAAATCTTCTAAGCAGGCTTGCACAAGTTCCCGAAGGTGTTCTTCATCGTCAACAACTAGAATTTGTCTGTGTGTCATCGGATTTGGGATTGGAGATTTTGGATTTGGGATTGACGGTACAGATGAATCTAAGCGTTATTCAATGATGGCTAAGGGTAGGGTGAAGCAAAATGTGCTGCCTTCACCTAAGATACTTTCGGCCCAGATTTTGCCACCATGCCGTTCCACTATACTGCGACAGATTGCTAAACCTAAACCTGTGCCTCCTTTTTCACGGGAGTCGGAGGCATCGACTTGCTGAAATCGCCCAAAAATGAGTTCTAGTTTATCGGCAGGAATGCCTCGTCCCCGATCGCTAACTCGGAACAGCACAAAGTCTGTCTGGTTTTCGGCACTCAGATGAATTGTGGAATCGGCAGGTGAGAATTTAATCGCATTACTGAGCAAATTTGTTAAGGTTTGGACGATCGCATCTCCTGTTGCCCAGACTTCTGCATCCGTGGGGGTAACGATTAATGATACCTGCTGTTGAGTAGCGATCGCCTGAGTGCTATCTACCGCTTGCTGCATCAAATCGGCAGCTTTGCAAACGGTTTTTTCCACAATTGCCCGCCCGGAGTCTAGGCGCTCCAAATCTAAAATATCATTAACCAGGTTCACTAAACGATTGGTATCGAGGAGGGCGATTTCAATCATGCGTCTAGATTTTTCCGGCTTTTTATCATAAACCCCACTTTTTATTAGTCCCAAGGACATTTGAATTCCTGTCAAAGGAGTGCGAAGTTCATGGCTGACAATGCCAATGAACTCATTTTTAATGTGTTCGAGCTTTTGCCGTTCGGTAATATCTTCCCCAATGCTGATAGTTCCAATGATGTTTCCCTCTGAATCTTGCAGCATGGTATTGTTCCAAGCAATGAACCGTTCTTCACCAGATTTTGTCAAGATAAAATTTTGATAATAAGGATGAAATTTATGGCCTAAAACTTCCGAAAAAACAATTTTAACTGATTCTTGAAGAGAACCGGGTAAGAAGTTTTCAAACCAATTTTTTCCGATAACTTCTAGGTTAGTATATCCCGTAATTTTTAAGAAGAAAGGATTGACATAATTGACATTTGCCTCTATATCAAGTCCGACAACAATCAACTGCACGTTATCCAAGAGCGATCGCCAGCGTCGTTCGGCTTCTCGGATCGTGGCTTCGGCTTGCTTGCGTTCTTGCAGTTCTAGCTGAAGTTGTCGGTAGAGTTTGGATTGCTGAATGGCGATCGACAATTGGCTGGCAATCTGTTCAAGTAATTCTATTTCCCAAGATTGCCATTGACGAGGTGCTGTATTTTGGTATATAGCTAACAAACCCCAGAGAGTTTCTCTCAAAAATATCGGGAAAACTGCATAACTTTTTGCTTGAAATTGTTCCACTAGCTCGATATGACAGGGTTGAAGTTCAGCGCTGTAAATATTATTAACAACAAAACTTTCATGATTGCGGAATCGACCGCCGTGAGTTTCTTGCAGATAGGTATCTGCACAATTATTTTGAAGCTCGCTTCCTATCAGTTTTACCCAGTCCTCACCAACTGACTCCACAACAAAATCACCACTCCAATCAGGATTAAAGCGGTAAATGGCAGTGCGATCGGTTTGTAATGTCTGCCTGATTTCAGTAACAGCAGTATTGAGAACCGCATTCAGATCCAAAGATTGGCGAATCCCTTGAGTAATCCTCCAGAGCAAATTTTCCTTCCGGGATTTCTGCAGTAAGGCTGCTTCCGCCTCTTGTCGAACTTCTTCGAGGTGCTTCGCTACTGTGATATCTTGATGAACGGCCACCAGAACATCGCCGTAGTCGGAATGATTGAATACACAGCAAGTGGCACTACACCAAAATGGAGTCCCATCTTTCTTGACATTCTGAACTTCATAACTAAATTCACCCTTTTGTAAAACAGCAGACCGAATGGCTTGATTTACCTCTTCAGGGCTGACTGATTCGCTGCCATAGTTGAGAATCGAAACGTGCTGACCGTTGAGTTCGCCAGAGTCATAGCCAAACATCTGCTCAAATTTAGGATTGGCATAGACAATTACTCCATTCTCGGTTCTTACTAAGCAAATGCCTTCCGCCATGTTGCGGGTAATGACAGCCTGAAGCTCCAGCATTTGTTCGGCTTGTTTAAGTTTAGTCAGATCGCGCAGAATAACGATTATCCCTACAATATTTTGGCCTGCATCACGTAAAGGTGTATAAGTAACGCTCAAAAATTGCCTGACTAAATTGGGAGAAGTAAACCAGTTTTCATGCTGAATTTTATCGCCATCCAAACATCTGTCTAACCGAGGTTTTATCATATTATCGAACACATCTCCATCCAGGATGTTCCTAACATGATTTCCGATAACTTCGCTTTCAGATTTGTTGCACCAAGTCAAATAAGCTTGATTGACTATTTGATAAATATAGTTGCGATCCATCAACACAATCCCATCTGTTGTATTGAAGACGATGCGTTCATATTGGCGGAATGCTTCTTCAGTCTGTTTGCGATCGGTGATATCAAATACGCTATAACGACTCATCATGAAGTTACCTGCTTCATCATAAATTGCTGTAGCATTTAAGTTGAACCACATGGAGGTTCCGTTTTTTTTCAACATCTGAAACTCTACATTCTCGATCCAGCCTTGTTTTTTAAATAAGGGAAAGTTTTGATAAAAAATATTTTTACTTTCAAGTGTCATTAAATCGAAATATCTAGTTTTGTATACAATTTCCTCGCGGGTATAGCCTAACCACTTCAGTTCCGTATCATTAATCATAATTATTGTTCCTGCAGCATCTAGGGAATGATAGCCACAGGGAGCATTATTATAGAGGTCTTCAACTTGATTGATATATTGTTGGCAGCTATCGTTGACTTCAGTGAGTTCTGCCGTCCGTTCTATGACTCGTTGTTCGAGTTCAGTATGGAGTTGTTGTAGGGCAATTTCTGCTTGTTGGCGCTCTCTCACTTCCGTTTGTACTTGCTCAAATAAATCAGCTTGCTGAATGGCAATTCCAGCTTGAGTTGCTAGCTGTCCCATGAGTTCAATTTCTGATGCTTGCCATTCGCGAGGTGCTGCACACTGATGGGCAATCAATAATCCCCAAAGTTCTTCTCCCTTAAGGATAGGAATAACCAGGTTAGCTCTAACTTGAAAATTTGCCAATAAGTCCGGGTGACAAGTATCAATTCCGGCAGTATAAATATCGGATTTAGATGTGAATAAGCCTTGTTTGAAGGGTTCGATATAGCTTTCAAGCAAGCAAGGCTCCTGTATCTGAGTGGATAAGATTGGTGTCCATTCTGAACCAACTGACTCTACGACCACTTTTGGGCTCCAGTCAGGAGCAAATTGCAAGATAATTACGCGATCGCATTGCAGAATGTTTCTGATCTCCGTTACCGTAGTGTTGAGAATATCTTCTAGTTTGAGGGATTCGGGGAGAGAAAGTGCTGTTTTAGCCAGGATTTGCTGTGGCTGTTGTTGCCATTTCCCATAATTTTTATCAGTAGGTTCTATCATCGATCTACTTAATTAATTACATTTTTGAGATTGAGGCATCAACCGGGTTTTTAGCCCTCGTGCGTAAGTTCTATTTAAGTATTTGAGGACTTAAGCAATCATCCCAGGTATGGGGGCAACCACGGGGGGTTTGCCCCTACAAAAGACTATATATTCAGGCTGTGCGTAAGTCCTATATTTCTCGGTTTAAGTAAAGGACGACTGCGCCTGATTCGGCTGAGTACCCGCGTGACTAATTCAGGCCCTAGTACCGGCTTGGTAATAAAATCATCGGCTCCCGCTGCAAAGGCTTGTTGCAGAGATTCTGGCTCGGTATGGGCTGTCACCACCAAAATCGGTAAATTTTCCCATTGGATATCTTGTCGAACGACTTGACACAATTCTAAGCCGCTGACGATCGGCATTTCTAGATCCAGCACTATTAAATCGGGCTCTGTGCTAATTAACACATCCCAAAATTGCTGTGGTTCTTTGAGGGTTGTCACCTCAATTCCCCAAGGAGTCAGTAACGCTGATAATGTAACCAGGATCACAGGGTCATCATCTACGATTAAGACTTTGGCTTCAGAAGTTTTGGGAGTGGGTAAAACACGGGAAATCGCTCGAAAAATTTGCTCGGTGGTTGCAGGTTTGTGGAGAAATTGCTTAGCACCTAAGCGCGATACAGCTAAGCGATCGGGAAGACTATCTCGTCCGGTAAAGACAATTATAGGCAGGTTAGGCGATCGCTCGGTCAGTTCTCGCAGTAGCGTCAATCCATCTTCCTCTGTCTCTGCAAAACTTAAATCTAGTAACATCACATCGGGCATTGACAGAGCAAGATGCGATCGGGCTGCAGTAATATTCGGCGCAATTTTCATCCGAAATCCCCAAGCTTCGGATTCTACTTTCAATCGCTCCGTTAATGCAGCATCATCATCAACTACCAAAACCCGATAGTTAAAAATTGAAATAGTAGAAACTGGTGCAGCCGTTGATCTAATAGGTGTTTTGGCTAATTCCTGCTGTAATCCTGCCACCAATTCCGAGAAGCGAGTAATTTCCTCAGCAGTCAAAGAGCGATCGTTTATGAGCAAATTCTCTGCATAGCGTGCAAATTTCGATCCTTCGGGATAACCAAAAGACCCCAGAGAACCGACCAATTTATGAGCTTCATGTTTAGCCACTTGCTGTAATTCAGTCTCTAACTTTCCGGCTAATAAATCCGTTTTTGCCTGCTCCAATACAGCAACTTGTTGGTTGAAGCTTCCCCGAAACCGCTCTAAAACTTTGTCGCTCTCAGACTTATCTACCACGCGAAATTGATGTTTGTGAGTGCGATCGCTCCCAGGATTATTTGAACAAGACGACGCAGATTGGGGGTAAGGTTTCAGTCGATAGCCCATGCCATAAACTGTTTCGATGATTTCTTCAGTTAAACCGCCTGCCTTCAGTTTCTTTCTGACATCCTTAATATGAGTGATAATGGCGCGATCTGTTGGTGCGTCGTCAAATCCCCACAGACGATCCAAAATAGCATGGCGGCTAAAAATGCGATCGGGATTCCGCAGTAATAATTCCAGCAGATTATATTCTGTCGGTGTCAGTGAAATTATTTCTTCGCAAAACGTCACTCTACCAGACTCTAAATCTAAACAAAGCTCTCCCCAAGTCAATGTATTAGCCGCTGAATTCGGAGTAAAACCTCCTGGGGAAAGTGCTTTACTGCGTCGCAACAAAGTTCGGATTCTTGCCAGTAATACTTCCGTAGCAAAAGGCTTGCTGATGTAATCATCGGCTCCCGCATCTAAAAGAGCCACCACCTCAGCATCTGAATCCTTTGCCGTCATTAACAGGATCGGTTTGCAGTAGCCTTGCGATCGAAATTGCCGACATAGACTAATTCCATCGAGTTTGGGAACCTGCACGTCTAACACAATTAGATCGTACTCAATTGCTGCTGCCAACTCTAGGCCCACTTGTCCGTCATTTGCCCGATCGAAGCCGTAATGATTTGCTTCCAACACATTTGCCAGTGTTGCACTCAGCCCTCCATCGTCCTCTACGAGCAGAATTTTTATCGGAGACTTCTTCATTTTGGCTGTGCGGTTAAATTGCCATGCGATCGACGCGCTTTAATGTCAGGCCGAAGCGTGGCTTTTTACTAAATAACTGCTACTTATTACTACTCCTTTTATCTTACCATTTTTGCAGTCCCATCGCCTAAAAATTGCTGTCACTTCTGCAGTTTATACCAATTTAATGTGAAGTTGCACATATCTCGATCCCCCTCGCATACCCCCTACTCCCCCTGATTGTTGGAGAGTAGGGGTTGACTTCGAGAAGAATCTTGTCCCACCCTATGTAGGGGCGGGCACGGGGAGTAGGGGTAGCACCGCCCCTACAAAGGGGGGATCGAGATATGTGCAGACTCATACAAAATTGGTATTAGATAAAACCGATCGCCCCTTCCTTCATCTGCGTCCATCCGCGTTTATCCGCCTGCATCTGCGGTTAAAAAAAAGCGTGAAGCGAAGCTATCCCGTAGGGAATCGCCCTCAAAAAGAGCGATCGCCCTCCCAAACAAATTATCCTTCATCCTCCGACTTTACAGCAGCAGGAGGACGCCCAGAAATCACAATAAAACCCACAGACTCAAGAGTCATGTGCGGGCGGCGAATACCAGCTAAAACCGCTTCACTCAACAAACTTTCCGTTTTGATTTCATCAGCTAAAACCGATGCTAAAAGTTGTTCGGATTTAGAAAGTCGATTCAAGCGCAACTGCAATTGATTCACCCGGTTTTCGAGTTGGATAGCAGCAGTAACAGCGAAACTATTGCACATTTCCACAAAAGCCGATCGCCCGCGCAGCAACTCCTCAGATACCACCCGCCCCTTTTGACAAAAATCATCCCATTCTAGCGGATCGACAAAACTGTCAATCAGCGACGTGCGATTTTTCGACAAATTGTAATCCCGATTCGGCCCGCCTTTTCCCTTATAATCCCGCTGCAAAATCGCTAGATTTTCCGCATCTTCCACCAGAGACATCTGCTCGCTGCGAGCATCTACAAACACAGTTTCAAAAGTTGGGATAAACAGAGCATCAGCGCGGCGCTGCAAAGCTTTCAAATTGTAATTTTCGATATTTTGTGCTTGCAAAACTTGCTCGGCCGGCTGCACATCAGTCTGGATGGAATAATTAAACTGGAAGCCGAACCACTCCTTCCCAGGTGCAGCATCCCAACTTTCATCATGCCGCCACATGGCAAAAGCTTGACCGCGATCGTCCCAGCGAATATAAGAGCCAAGTGCATCGATCAATCCCTCACCAATGCGGTAAAGAGCGACATCCGCATTTTGATGAGCAATACGGCGATTGTAACTGCCATACTGCTGGCAATAAGGAATCAATCTGGTTCTCAAATCGTTTGAGGGAATCAAAGTTTTTTGAGTGGGTTGATAGCGCAGAAGCCCCGATACACTCGGATGTTCGATTTGTTTGAAGTGGAGAGCTTGACACAACCAACCTTCAGTAGCCCGCTGCATTTCTTTATGCTTAGCATCGCAATTGTCCAGAGATTCAAAATACTGAGATGCACTGTCATCAAGAGTATCAATTTCATCGAGAACGTACTGTTCGTCTATTTTGATTTTCTCTTGTTCGAGTTCTGTTTTAATCGCTTCAATTTCGCTGGATAAGCCCTTTGCTCCCTCAGCAAACAAATTTTCTTCCAGTTTGAGAAGTTTTTCCTCAGCATAAAACTGAAGGCTGGCAATAGATTTGTTGAAGATATCAAACCCATCTTTTAAAACTTGAAACCAAGCTTCATGGGGACTCTCTGGCAAATCCGGGCCTGCAAACAAACAAAATTGCACTCCCATTTTGCTGCCAATGCGATCGACTCTGCCGAGTCTTTGTTCTAACTGGTTGGGAAACCACGGCAAATCGAAGTGAATTAACCAATCAACAAATTGCAGGTTTACCCCTACTTCCGCCGATCGATCGCACACTAAGATAAAACAATGGGGTTCAGTCTTAAACCGCTTGAGACTAGCCTCAACATCATCAGCCGATTTGCTCGTGTCATGGCTGGCGATCGCATTTTTACCAAAGATTTTAGCTAAATTTTCCGCAATCTCTTTACAAGTTGCCGTAAAACTGGTAAAAATTACAATTTTTGGGAAACGCTCGCCCGGAATCGGCCGTTTAATTTGCTGTTGAATTCTCGACAGCAAATCGCGAGGTTTGCTGTGATACTCGCGCGGAACCTTCAAAGCAACTGCGAGAAATCGGAGAATGGCGATTCGTAACAAACTCAGTCGATCGAGCCCTTCCTGGGGCTTTTCCAGGGTATTTAGCAAGGTTTCCAGCATTTCCCTTTCTTCGGGAAACAGCTCCGTTTTGGTCAAAATTGCCGTGTCATTTTGTCCGAATTCGCGATCGAGTTCTGGAGTCGATTTTTTCTGCAAGCGAGCTTTGACAACCCGTTCTAAAACATTCAGCCAAGTACCGGAAGCGCGGAAAAACAGCAGAAAAATTCTCTGATATTCACTCGACTTGGGAGCGACTGTGCGCCATTTATCGAGTACGGTTTGAATTTCCGACCACTGTTCGTCATTCAGATCGTACTCAGTTTTGGGGACAGCATCTCTATCGAAAATCACATCTTCAACCGCATCCCGGCGGTTGCGAAGGAGGCGACGATACAGGCGGTAGGTATCTCTAACGTGAGTACGAATAGTTTGCACAAGCCGAGCCTGTTCTGCAGTTTCTTCCGTTTTCAAACAACTTTCTAACTCACTTGCTAATCCGATTAAATAATCATCTTTGGCAAAAATAGTGCGAAGTTGAGCTAGTTTTGTTTGCAAAACTGCTGGCTTAGCATTTTCTCTAAAATCCAGCAAAGCGCGGCCGATTTGTTGACGGTTTTGCACCTGTTCTTTGAAGCTTTCCAGGTCATCAAGACGGTAAGTTGTGGGATCTAGCAAGTGCAGGATCGTTAGAAAATCTTGCTCGCGACCGAGAACTGGCGTTGCAGATAATAACAATAAATTTTTGCTTTTGTGAGCGAGTTTCTGACAGAGTTCAAAAGACTGCTGCTGAGCGCGATCGCTCGAATGTGCCATTGCCGCAACATCATGCGCTTCATCAACAATTAAAAAATCCAGGTTGGCGTTGCGGCTAACTTGATTGATGTCGCTAACAGCAACAAGCTGCACTCGGTCAGCAAAATGAGACAAATAGAATTTATTTTCCAACTCCTGCCGCCACTGTTCGAGCAAGTATTTCGGAACCAGTACCACAGCGCGTCCGGTGGGTTCATCTAGCAGAAATTGGCGGAGAATTGTCCCGGCTTCTACTGTTTTTCCGAGTCCTGGTTCGTCTGCCAATAAATAGCGCACGATTGGGTCTTCTAGGACGCGCCGGACGACTTCAACTTGGTGCGGATAGAGGTCTATGTTAGCAGAAATTAAACCGGTCATGCCGCGGCTGACGGCCCGCTGTTCGATCGCAGATTGAACGAATGCCAATCGGCGATCGTGAAAATACGGCGTTTCTTGACCTTTTACTGCTAAAATGTCGATCGGATCGGCGATCGGGATATTGCAGCGAACGTAAAGTTCGGTTTCAACAGCTTGCAAACTTTGGCTGTCGGGGAGGTCAATTTCGTACTCTAATTTATCTTCATCCCAGTCATAAACTCGCCCAATTATCCATCTTTCCTGAGTTGTACTCCAGAGGTAGCAGCGGGTTTGGCGCTGAAGTCTAGCTTCTTGCAGTAGACTTAAGGGTACATTTTTGCGGAAGCGGTTTTTTACTGAGCAAAAATATTCAACTACGGCATCGGTACGCGATACCTCGACAACTTTTCCGACTCCCAAATCGTTTCTGGGCGATCGCACTAACGAACCAACATCAATCATAGTTTTAGCCTGACAATACTTACTAGAATACACTAACGCCTTTCACGTTAAAAATTTTAGCAAGGTGCGATTTTCGCCTGCGTCACTTTTATAGCCTCTTCTGTAGGTTGGGTTAAGCGTAGCGCCACCCAACAAATCTACGAAAAATGTTGGGCGGACTGAAACGGAGGGTTCGTTCTTAAACCCACCCAACAAATCTACGAAAAATGTTGGGTTTCGTTCCTCAACCCAACCTACAATTTAAGGCAATTCTGGGGAGAGAAAACACGCATTAGGGGGGAGCATTTTTGTACCTCATATAGTTGAGAAATGCTATATAATTCCGATGTCACCGGATTCGATATCAGAATACGTAATTACGATGGCCCAAAAATAACTCCTAGATTACCCGATTCCCATTTCGGATATTTCTGCATAACACTGCTATAAATTTCCGACTCTGTAAACGCTGCTAACCAAGCTTGTAGCGGCGGCCAAGGCTGTTCGTTGAACCAAATTCGATCGGTATGAGCGAATTGACGAACAAAAGGTGCGATCGCCATATCGGCTAATGCTACATTGTTACCAAACAAATATTTAGTAGCGCTTAACTGTGAGTTGAGTTTTTCCAGAAATAAAGAACCTTCATACCGATGTACTTGGGCATCAACACCTGGATAGCGATCCGGGTACTTATAACGGTCAAGATGATATTTAAACCTATCATCAAATAGAGCGATTAGTTCCAGCATTTCTGTAACAGAACCTTGCTGTGGCATCAACCATTTTTCAGAATCGTGTTGTCTCAATGCCCACAACATGATATCGATACTTTGATCTAGTACCCGCCCGTCAACATCAATTAATATTGGTACTGTACCTTTGGCAGATACTTCCAACATTTCTGGTGGTTTGTCTCGCAAAACAACTTCCCGCAACTCGCACACCCGATTGCTAACCATCAAGGCTAAGCGCGCGCGCATAGCATAGGGACAGCGGCGAAAGGAATACAAAATCGGGTATGTTGCTGACATATTATATGTTTAGTCGATCGCGCGATCGGGTTTTTCGGGTCAGAAACCCGGTTTCTTTCGATATTTCTCGTCGTCAAACAAGATTTTTCCGAGAAACCGGGTTTCTTTGAACTTAGTGAATAATACTATTAGTCGATCGCACCATCTACTTTTTCCTTCCCATCGTAGCGCGCGCCTATATGTACTTGGTTGCGACGCTTAGCAAGCTCAATCTGACGTTGACGTTCATATAAAGCTTGTTTTTTGGTTTCAGTTTTGGAGTCATGACAATGAGGACAACTCACACCCTGTACAAATAATTCAGAAGCCTTATCTTCCTGACTAATCGGGTGACGACAACCGCGACAAAGTTCATAGTTACCCGGCTTTAAATCCTGACCAACAGAAACCCGTTCATCAAAGACAAAACATTCACCTTCCCAACGACTTTCTGCTTCCGGCACCGTTTCCAAATATTTTAAAATTCCGCCTTCGAGATGATAGACTTCCTCAAAACCTTGAGTACGCAAAAAAGCAGTCGATTTCTCGCAGCGAATACCACCCGTGCAAAACATTGCCACCTTGGGTTTATTGCGTAAAGCAGTTTCCCGCAGCACCCATTCAGGCAACTCGGAAAAGCTTTTTGTTTTGGGATTAATAGCACCTTCAAAAGTACCCATAGATACCTCAAAATCGTTACGCACATCAACCACGACAACATCGGGATCGTCAAGCAGCTTATTCCACTCATCAGGCTTGACATATTTGCCAGCCATGAGGCGGGGATTAATGTCCGGTACTCCCATCGTGACGATTTCGCGCTTCAAGCGTATTTTCAGGCGGTAAAAAGGTGCTTTTTCCGAGAAAGATTCCTTGTGTACCAGATCCGCAAAACGCGGGTCACTACGCAAGAATGCCAGCACTGCGTGTACGCCCTCAGACGAGCCGGCAATCGTGCCATTAATGCCTTCTTGGGCCAGCAAGATAGTGCCTTTAACGTTGTTGTTGTTGCAACAATCGATTAGCGGTGCTTTCAGGTCAGCAAAATCCGGTAGTTCAACGAACTTATATAAAGCAGCGGTTAAGAAATAAGCCATAGATTGAATTGATAAGAGTAATTAATTTTCATAATTAAATTATATGAAAATTCAGTCAAAGGGGACGGTGGGACTCGAACCCATGAGGTTCAGCGGAAGAGGTAAGCATCACTCATGGAACCCGATACTGGCAAAGGGTTACATCCTCCGATCAGATTTTTGTATCCCGTGTGGTCTCCAAATTGTCTCCAAAGGGCTAACGTTGTCCTGTCGATTTTGAAATTTTACCATGACCCCTACGTCTAGTAGAGGTGCGGAATGGGGGTTAAAAGTACCACCCAAAAAGTCGAGGGCTGATTTGGCGGATATGGAAACTGTGTTGGACGTATTGGCAAGTCTAGGCACTTGATTGTCTCCAATTTTGTCTCCAAATTGTCTCCAAGCAGCCATCAACAACCCTGTATTTGTCTCCAAAAACTCTGTATTTATCTCCAAAAACATCCTGTGCAACCACAGAGAACAAGCCCTAGAAACGCCAAAACCCTTGATTTATCAAGGGTTTTAAATACTGTTCGCGCAAGCGGACGGTGGGACTCGAACCCACGACGTTCAGCATGGGAAGCTGACATTCTACCACTGAATTACGCCCGCGCTTAGTGTTTTTTAGCTGCTTTTACTTTGTAGCAATTACGCTTAAAAACGACTATAAAACATTATACACCTATTTTATGATTTGGATCAGGCGATTTTGAGTGTAACAGGACTTACGCACTCCGACCAAAGAAACCGGGTTTTTTACCGAATCTAGCGGTCTCAACAAAGTATTTTCGTAAAAAACCCGGTTTCTGAGCCCCATGCGTAAGTCCTGTGTCCATTGTGCGTGGGCCCGATCGCCCATCCACCGCACAAAAAAAGTCCTGCACAGCAGGCAGGACTTAATCTAACTTAAATTTCTCAGTCTCAAGCGAGAGGGACTTCGTTTGACAAGAAGCGGTTTCAACCGCCGATCGATCGATCCAGGGGAATCGAACTTTGCCGTTAGACGAAGCGCAAAGAGTTGCTGTCAATAGCCAGGAAAGAAACTGATTGGACGATCGCAATCAATTCATCCGCGCCATTCGTCTTCTTAAAGATAGCGGTTCCAGCAGGCAATCCTTCGGGTGAAGCACCTAACTGATAAGTGCTAGGAGCACCTTGAAGTTGGAGGATATCTTCAGTCGGGTTGAAACCGACAATCAAAGCGTAGTCGCCTGCGCCAGTGCCGCTATCGACACCATCGTTGTAGTAGAACTTGGTGGCATCTCCCAGCAAGAAAGTATCGTTGCCTTCAGCGCCAATCAGCGTATCGATTTCGCCCAGCCCAAGATTAGCAGCAGTGCCGTCAACGCCACTCAGGATGTCGTTGCCTTCTTTGCCGAAGAGGAAATCGTTGCCGCTACCGCCGAGCAAAACATCATTATTTTCGCCGCCGTAAAGGCTGTCGTTTCCAGCGTCGCCGGCTAAAGTATTGTTGCCTCGATCGCCGCTGATGGCATCGTTACCGTCGCCGCCATACAATAAGTCGTCACCTTTTCCTCCTAACTCGCTATCGTTACCCTCGCCTCCAATCACGGTGTCATTGCCGTCGTTGCCAAATAGGAGATCGTTACCGTTGTTGCCAAATAGGATGTCGTCTTCTTTGCCTCCGAAGAGCAAGTCCTCGCCACCGTTGCCTACCAAGATGTCATTTCCCTTGAGGCCATACAGGATATCGTTAGCGTCGCTGCCAACGATCGCATCATTGCCGTTGCTGCCGATCGTCTGGAGCGTTGAACCACTTGGTGCGGGCGGGTTTGTGAATGTGGGTGCGATCGGAAGTGCGATCGTTTGAGCGGGCGCGGGAGTGAAAACGGGCGTAGGTGTTGTAGCCGGTGTGGGCGTCGTAACCGGTGTGGGTGTCGGTGTGGGTGGCCGCGGTGGGAGTGCAACCGGTGTTGGCGCGGTGGGTGTTGGCGCGGTGGGTGTTGGCGCGGTGGGTGTTGGCGCTGTGGGAGTTGGCGCTGTGGGTGTTGGCGCTGTGGGTGTTGGCGCTGTGGGTGAGTCTGGTAAATTAGCAGCCAGAATCTCGCTACCAGTGAGGTTGCCCACAGTTTCGATGAAGCCAACACCTTCGACAGTCGCCGATGCACCGAAGAAGTCGGAAATTACAATGTCATCTGTAGCCCTGACGATTCCGTCTTTG
>NZ_JAUBRP010000034.1:44085-67436 GCF_036701935.1 Microcoleus sp. M2_D5
ATCACCAAGGAGGGAGTCATTGCCCCCACCTCCACTGAGGTTGTCGTTTCCTCCACCGCCGAGCAAGCTGTCGTTGCTATCTAAGCCAGCGAGGGTGTCATTGCCTTCAAGCCCTGAGATGTTGTCATTCTCAGGCCCGCCGATCAGATTGTCATCTGAGGATGTGCCAGTCAATACTGCCATGTTTTTTTCCTGCTTGCGATAAACAGGCGGGGCTATTTTTGAGATAAGCACCTCACCTTAATTACTTATCAGGACTTCTTCCCCAAAATTATGCAGTTTTGCAAAAAAACTTTTTTTAGACAAATTTTGTTTTATTTGCGACCAAAGATGCTATGCTTAATAGCTCAAAATATCGCGTATTTGAAACCGATCGCACTACGCATCAAAACTAAAGAAACCCGGTTTTTTGCCCGTTTCTGCGGGCTGCAACGAAGTATAGCAAGTTTACGCCATAACCGCCTTGGCGGTTGCTATACTGTCAAACAGCGGTTTATCAATAAAATATCTGCTATTTTTGATAAATACAATATCGATCGCACTCGTTTAATTTTATTCAATACCCTGGCGAATCGCGAAGATGTGAAAGCAGTGTTACAACTGGCTGATGTCTATCTAGATTCCTATCCCTACGCGGGTGCAAATTCGACGGTATATCCGTTAGAAGTGGGATTACCGACTGTAGTGAGAGATGGCAATAATTTGCGTTCCCGACAAGGGGCGGCAATCCTGCGAGACATCCAGTTGTTCGATCTAATTGCTGACAGCGAAGAGTCTTATATTAAGTTGAGTGTCGCACTGGGAACTAATACGGAATTGCGAAAGCAAAATCGGGAGGAAATCGAGCCAAAAATGCAGCAGCAACCGAGGTTTTTGGACAGTCGCGCTTATTCGGCTGCTTTGGGTTCGGTATTTGAAAAAATGCTAATAGTGAATCGGCTTTAGAAGTCAGTTGATGTTTGAGAAACAGTTATTGCAAGCACAATCTCTAATCGAGCTTGGGCTTGCAATCGGCAAAGGATAGAGCCTCTCGATCGAGATATCCTGCGATCGCCATTTCAATTACTGCCTACGTCCAAACCGATCGGACTATTCTGAACTTGAGAACCTAAAGCGAAGTTATTGCGTAGGGTATCGCCTGCGTTCAGCCAGTCGCTCATCGCTGTTAAGCTGTAGCAAATTAACAGTTGTGCGCCCTTCTGGGGTTAACCCAATAATCCTGCCATCATCCAAGGTAAAATGTTCGGGCCAGTTCTGCGTCCGGGCGTTGAACAGGAAACTAAAAGCGCTAGTCTGGGGATCGAATGAACCGAGGTCTGTCCCTTTATATCGGTTGCACCGCCAGCAAGCCAAGGCTAGATTATCCGCATCAGTTGTACCTCCGTGCTTTACAGCAATTATGTGGTCAACTTCATGAGGGAAGAAACTCAAAGAAATTCCCAGCAGACAATACTCGCAGCGGTAGGAAGCGCGTTCTTCAACATATCGTCGCAGGCTAGCAGAAATATAAGTCAATCGATTTTAGATTTTAGATTTTAGATTTTAGAATTCCGAGCGCAGATAAATCCATTCGCTTTTTTTAGAACAATGCGGAGGTTTTCTGTGTTTCCACGGCCGCAATCCGGGGGCTGGTGACCAAATTGCTCGATCGTCACAAATCAAGATTGGCGGGTGAGATAAGGCAGGTTGCCCATTTTGAGCATAATTACTAGATGTTCAATCCGCTCGTATTCATCTAGTTCTACTTGTTCTGTTGAAGTGAGTTCACCAGCTTTGCTGCGTGCTACCAATATCCGCAGGCGTTCTTGCATCTCAGAAGTGGGACGGAAGGCGGCGATTTCTTCCGCTGTGGGTGCGCTAGCAAGAAAGTTTAAAATATAGCGGTAGGTGCGGGAGGGCAACACTGGCTGCTCGACGCACAGGCGCAGGAGTTCTGGCAGTTGTTCGCCCAAGAGTGCGAGTTGCTCACAGAGCTCGTCGGGGACTTCAATGGTGATGGTTGTCACTGGTAAAACCCTCAAAGTGCAGGAGCTATTACTTATTCTAAGGCTTTAGGAGGAAGAGCGATCGCCCTTTTTTGAAAAAACCAAATAAAAAGCGATTCCGTAGCACCACCCCGCTCAAATAAAAACATATCTGCGTTCATCAGCGTCTCTAGCGATCCTAAATCATTTGCATAATTCTTATAGGGGCTCTTCCCCCCCGTGGTTGCCCCTAGATGCTGGGGTAGGCAAAGAAAGGCAACTACCCCTACAAATCCTCACGAATGATTTAGGATTGCTATATCTGCTGTCATCTGCGGTTGAAAAAGCGCAACTATCTAAAAATTGTTTATTGGCAATTGGCAACCAATAACCAATAACCCATAACCCCTAACAAATAACTATTTCACAACCTTAACCCGATCGCCATCCTTAAGAAAACCAGCGCCAGTAACAACCACCCGATCGCCCGCCTTCAAACCTTTTTTAACCACCACCTTAGCAGCAGTCAAATCGCCCACAGCACCCCCAGAAATTTCCCCAACTTCCACCTTTTGAGCCTGCACCTTGTCCTGCCCGACAAGTTTATAAACCATAGAACTGCCGTCAGGTTGCGGCAAAATAGCTTTAGCAGGCACTTTCAAACCTTGAGCCGTTGTCGTCGAAATGGATGCGCGCAAAAACATTCCCGATCGCAAAAACTCGCTTGCTGGCAAATCAATCTTCACCGTAGCTTGCCGATTTTGCGGGTCAACTACCGGCGAAATCTCTCGCACAGTTCCTGACAAATTAATCCGCTTGTCAGAATCCGAAGTAATTTGCACTGCTGTTCCCGGCCGCACTTGCGAAACCTGACTTTCCGGTACTTTCAATTGCAGTTCCAGCTTGTTGTCGCGAATAATCGAAAATAGTTTTTGATTTCCCGAAGAAACATCGCCAACTCGACCAATTCTTTCAGCCACAGTACCGCTATCCGGCGCTCGAACAATAGTTTGTTCTAGTTGAGTTTGTAACTGTTTGACTTGTGCATCATTGCTGCGGACACTTGCTGCGTTATTTCCCACATTTGCTCTGGCACTGCTGACACTCGCTCCGGCCGTATTCACTTTAGCACGAGCGCTGCTGAGGGCCGCTCTAGCCGTACTGATATTAGCTTCCGCAGTAGCTACTCTAGCGAGAGAAGATTGCACTTCTTCGGCTGCTTTATTCTGTTCTTGCAAAGCTGTATTCAAGTCAGCTTTAGCTTTGTTCAAGTCTTGAACAGCAGTCTGCCGTTCCGTCTTTCGCCTTTCCAAATCTTGCCGACTAATTACTCCCTGAGCCGCCAAATCTTGGGTGCGATTTACTTCTCTTTGAGCTTGATCTAATTTAGCTTGAGCGGAGGCAATGCCGGCTTTAGCTTGAGTGACACCGGCTTTAGCTTGTTCCACACCGGCCCTTGCCTGCCCGACGCCTGTTCTGGCTTGCGCTGCGTCAGCGATGGCTTTTTCAACGCCAGCTTGGGCTTGAGCCACGCCGGCTTGGGCCTCTTCTCGGGCTGACTCGGCTTGCTGTACCTGAGCTTGGGCTTGTTCTACCGTAGAATTGGCCGATTGTACTCCCGCAAGCGCTTCGGCAATTTGCGATCGTAGCACCGAATCGTCCAAAACCGCCATCGTCTGACCTTTTTCTACCGCATCCCCTTCATTCACCAACACCTGCTTAATTTGCAAACCGTTGGCTTGTGGCAGCACTGGCAGCAAATCGTAGGCTGCCACGGTACCCGTCGCTTGCAAAGTTTCACCCACCTGGGCAGATTCCACAGGCGCGACTGTCACCGTCGGAGCAATCGCCTGCTGAGTTGCCGAGGGAATTGGAGCGGCAGGCGGCGAACTCTGATTGCCCCCAGTCAATTTTACTGCTAGCAGCGTTGCAGCCACGCCAATCCCTGCGCCCGCCAACAAGGCAGGCCACCTGATTTCTTTGCCGGGCCCAACTTCAGTTACTTCTGGCTCCCAAACTTGTTCCGCCTCGATTTCTGGAACTTCCAGCGCCACTTCTCGTTCATCTTCCTCACCGGAGAATTGCCAGCGAGATTTGTCTGAGACTTCACTTTCAGCTACATCCACTGCTGAGTTCCTTTCGCGCCCGCTCTCCACGGGGGAAAGGGGTTGCTTTTCTTCGGCTTCTGAAAAAACTTGATTAGTCACGGTAGTTCCTCTGGCGAGTATGAGCCTTTCGTTTTTTGTATTGTAAAGAAAGATTACGATAATATTTAGTTTATTGTAGCGGAGGGCCTATGGATTAACGCTTCCTCCTTTTGGGTGAGTGTGGCGGCGTTTCACCTAAGAAGAGCGATTTTGATTAAATTCGATCGAAGTTTGTGCGATCGACATTTAATTTGATCGGTCTCTGGGGCATACTGAATATTAGCGTGATTCCCGATCGTGGGGTCGATCGGGCTGGCATTCTCTGTCGGGCGAGCGGTTTTGCCATCACCAACTCATCAATGCTGAGAGCATTCAGTCTAATCTTGAACTGATTATTGCTAATCTATACTCTAATGTGTTTATTGTAGAATACGGCACATCGGCTGAAAAATTTGTGCCAGTTTATTAAAAAAAAATCATCATGAATAGTCTTTTTTCTCCCCTCCAACAGTTTCTAATCACTTGGCTGCTAGTGCTAGTGACGGGATGGTTTACCCTGACTGCTGTCAGTTATGTTGGGGAACTGGTCAGCATTTTAGTAACAGCGGGACTCATTGCATTTTTATTAAATTATGCAGTAAAAAGACTGCAAGTATTTTTGCCTCGGGGAGTAGCGGCGGGGCTGGTTTATTTAACAGCAGGTGTGGTAGTAATAGTAATCGGTTTAACTATTGTGCCGCCCGTGTTGGGCCAAGCGAGACAGTTGGGGGTAAGGTTCCCGGATTTGCTGGAGTCGGGGCGGCAGCAGCTAGCTGAATTTCAAGCATGGAGTGCCGATCGCAATTTGCCGTTTAACGTGCAAATATTGGAGCAGCAGTTATCAGCGAAAGTGCAGGAACAAGTGCAGGCGCTCGCAGGTACGAGTTTAGGCTTAGTTGTCGGTACTGTTAACTGGTTTTTGGACTTGATTTTTATTGTGGTGATTTCCTTTTATATGCTCCTAGACGGACAAAGAGTGTGGCAGGGTTTGACCAGCATTTTTTCCCCAGACATTCGCTATGTTTTAACAGAGACTTTGGAGAGAAACCTGCAGCGGTTTGTATCGGGACAGTTATTGCTGGGACTATTGATGGCCATCTCGCTAACTCTGGCTTTTTGGTGGCTGCAAGTTCCGTTTTTTCTGTTGTTTGCCGTGTTTATAGGATTGACGGAAATAATTCCGTTTATTGGAGCAACTTTGGGAATTGGCACTGTTAGTATAATTGTAGCGTTTATTGATTGGTGGCTGGCGCTGCAAGTGTTGGTAGTCGCGATCGGTCTCCAGCAAATCAAGGATAATTTAGTAGCTCCCCGAATCATGGGCAATCTCACCGGATTGAGCCCGGTAGTTATTTTTACAGCTTTGCTGTTAGGAGGTAGAGTGGGAGGATTGTTGGGAGTTATCCTGGCAATTCCGCTCACTGGGGTTGTAAAAAGTATAGTAGAAATTGTACTCAATCCCAAATTGCCACCCCAAACAGGCTCGTTTTTCTACAATCCTTTTAGCGGCGAGGAATTGGGGAAAATACCCGAAGATGAAACTAGAATAATCTTGGTCGCAGATGAACAAAAGTAGTCTAATTGTTGTAGTAAGTAATTCAATTATGAAAAATTTTATTATTCACTAATTAATTTTTGGCTGCTGAGTTCATCAATAAAAAACTAAAGTCTCTACAAATAACTTTAAGCACTTTAGTCTTGATTACTAACCAACTTAAAATCTCAAACCTAAAAACTTATGAACTGGTGGCAAAATCTTAGAAAAAATCCTCTAGCTCGGTTAGGAGCCGTGCTACTGTTAATTTTTTACACAGTCGCACTTTTTGCCGAATTTGTGGCACCTTACGACCCCTACGACTCTCAATTAGACGGTTCATTATTGCCGCCGACTCAGATTTATTTAACCACCCAAGACGGGCGATTTATCGGGCCCCACGTTTATCCGACAACTCAGGGCCCAGTGGATGCGAATACCGGCGCTCGCGAGGTAATTGTAGACTGGCAAAAACCATCTGCTGTCGGTTTGTTTGTCAAAGGTGCCCCCTATAAATTTTTAGGAGTTTTGCCATTAGATAGGCATCTTTTTGGCACGACAGGAGAAGGTCAAATTAACATTTTAGGCACGGATGAACAAGCGCGCGATCAGTTCAGCCGCTTAGTACACGGCAGCAGAATTAGCCTCAGCATCGGTTTAGTTGGCATAGCAATTTCTTTTCCCTTGGGATTGTTTATCGGAGGCATATCGGGCTATTTCGGCAGTTGGATTGATAGTATTTTAATGCGTTTTGCTGAAGTATTAATGACAATTCCTGGTCTTTATTTATTAGTAGCGCTAGCAGCAGTGTTGCCGCCGGGATTGACAAGTGCTCAGCGATTTATATTGATTGTGCTGATTACTTCATTTATCAATTGGGCGGGTTTAGCGCGGGTAATTCGCGGTCAGGTACTATCAATTAAACAACGAGAATTCGTGCAAGCGGCGCGGGCAATGGGCGCCAATCCAATTTATATTATTGTCCGCCACGTTTTGCCACAAACTGCTACTTATGTAATTATTTCTGCTACTTTGGCGGTTCCGGGTTTTATTGTGGCGGAGTCGGTTTTGAGTTTAATTGGCTTGGGAATTCAACAGCCAGATCCTTCTTGGGGAAATTTACTATCCCTCTCTACTAATGCTTCAATTTTAGTATTGCAACCTTGGTTGGTTTGGCCTCCGGCGATACTGATTATTTTGACAGTTTTGGCGTTTAATTTATTGGGGGATGGCTTGCGGGATGCTCTCGATCCGAGAAGCATTCAAAGATAATTAGACATGGGCAATTGGTAATTGGAAATTCAAAGATTTGTAGGGGCGGGTTCACCCAAATTTATCTCATCAATTCCCCGAACTAAAAAACCCGCCCCCACCCATCGCAGATACTCAAAAACTTGTTCCGCGATCGGGGTTAGGAGCGCGAATTAAATAACTTATAATTTTAATTGTTATTGTGGGATGGGCGTCCCGCCCGTCCTTTTTGGATGGGCGTCCCGCCCGTCCCACTTTCAAGAGTGGAACTTATTTAATTTTCATTCCTTAATTGGTTTGGTGGGGGCGGGTTTCTTACTATTTTGGATGTGAACCAAAGATTGTTGGTGAACCCGCCCATACGAGATTTGGTAATACAAGGATAAGTCAAAAATACCAAGATTAGTTAAGGATTAACAGGTAAGCGGATAGTAAAAGTAGAACCAACACCCTCCTGACTTTTTACGGAAATATTGCCACCCATCATTACGCAAAAACGCTGGCTAATTGCTAGTCCCAAACCGGTGCCGCCGTACTTGCGCGTGGTGGAAGCGTCTGCTTGGGTAAAAGGTTGGAAAATGTGCTGCAACTGCTCTGGAGTCATCCCAATTCCTGTATCTGTACAATTAACAATTAAAAATTCTTTACTAGCAATTGAAGATTGAGAACTTGCTGCAGGTTGCAAAGTGTTTTCTTGTTTTGCTTCGCTGCTGTCGCCCGCGATTTGTTCTCGGCTGGCTGTGAGGGTAATTGTACCGTTTTGAGTGAATTTGGCGGCATTGCTGAGCAAATTTAATAAAATCTGCTGCACTTTGGTAATGTCACCGTGCATGGTGCCGATATTAGTAATTTTGTGCAAGTTTAAAGTGTTGCCGTTCTTTTCAATTAGCGGCGCGGCGGTGGATGCTACTTCTTCAATCAAGGCGGCGATGTCGAAGGTTTCTAAGTAAAGATCCATGCGGCCGGCTTCGATTTTAGAAATGTCGAGAATGTCGTTAATTAGCGATAGCAAGTGTCTGCCGGAAGTGCGAATTTTGTCTAAATCTGGGGTGAGTTCATCGTAGCCCAATTCTGCGGTTTCTTCTTGGAGCATTTCGCTGTAGCCGATGATGGCATTCAGAGGTGTTCGCAGTTCGTGGCTCATGTTTGCTAAAAATGCGCTTTTTGCGGTGGAAGCGGCTTCGGCTGCTTCTAGGGCGAGTTGCAAGGCGGATTCAAAGACTTTTCGATCGCTAATATCCTCGACGCTGCCTTCATAGTACAGTACCTCGCCGTTGGGGTCACACACTGCCCGCGCGCTTTCGGAAATCCAAATTACGCTGCCGTCAACGCGGTAAACTTGTGACTCAAACCCCGAAACTTCTCCGAATTCTTCCATCACCCGCATAAACTTGTCGCCCTGCTGAGGATTGACGTAAGCTTGCTGTTTGATGTTTGTGAGATTTGATGTCAATTCTTCGGGAGTGGCGTAGCCGTAGATGCGGGCTAAAGCTGGATTTACGCTTAAGAAGTGGCCTTCGGGGGTTCTTTGAAAAATGCCTTCGACGGCATTTTCAAAGATGCTGCGATATTTTTGTTCTGCTTGACGCAGAGCGATTTGTGTACGATCGCGCTCGCTGGCTTCGATCGCCAATGATACCAAATCTGCGAGGGAAGCAGCAAAATTTTGTTCTTCTAATGTCCAGTTACGAGGAGTTCCCACTTGTTCGATACAGATGACTCCGACTGTTTGTCCTCCCAGCCGCACCGGCGCATCTAAGGTTGATGTAGTACCCACTTGTGAAAAGTAAGATTCCACAAATTCTCTGGTTCTCACATCTGAGAGAGCGTCATCGGCTGCGATCGTCCGGTGTTCTTCCAAAGCTTTAAAATAAGCTGGATAGTCTGCGGCTGCGAGTTCGGCACCTTGGGAATGCTGCGGGTTGCTGCGGCTAAATTGGTCTAGACAGTGCAGTTTCGATCGGCTTTCATCGTACAACCAAGCTCCAGCTCGTTCTGCATCTAGGGTATGAGTGGCAGCTTCAGTGATTTGCCTCAAAGCTACTTGCAAATCGCCTCGATACAGCGCTTTATTTCTTGCCAGTTCTACCAAAACCGTATTTTGTTTGAGCAATTGTTTTTGTCTTTGGCGCCGCACGGATTCGGCTCGCTTCTGTTCGGTAATGTCGCGGGCTACGAAAATGACGGATTCTTCGGAAAGGGGCGAAATGCTGGCGGCAAAACAAACTTCGCGGTCGTCAATGGTTAAATCGTACTCAATGCTGACAGTTTTCTGATTATCTAAAGCTGCTCGGATGTGGTTGAGAAAATTGTTTGCTGTAGCTTGCGGAAACACCTCTGTGAGTGTTTTGCCTACTAATTCTTCCATTGGTTTGTAGAGCAGAGAAAGATTTGTGGGGGCGATTTTTAAATAGCGACCGCTGGCGTCGAGAACTATAATTAATTCGTTCATAGCTGCAAACAAAGCCCGCAATTCTGCTTCTGCGGCTTCGAGTTCTGCCGTCCGCTCGGCTACTCGCTGTTCTAAACTAGAGTTGGTTTGTTCTAGAGCAACAAAAGACGATCGCAATTGTCTAGCCATTTGATTGAAAGACTGAGCTAGGAGATCGATTTCTTTGACTCCTTGAACTTCGACTTCGCCGTTTAATTCTGCGGAAGTGAAGTCGGATGATTCAGACATTTTTGTTAAAGCTTTGGAAGCTTGCAACAATCGGGTAATCGGTTTGACAACCCAGCGAGAGGTAAATATTCCGAGAACGATCGCCAGTACCAAGGCAAAAAAGCACAATAAGATAGTTGTGCGAGTGTTGGCGTTAATTTGCTCCATAAAGTCTGCTTCCGGGATTGCGACTACAATCAGCCAATCGAGGCCGCGGCCGTCTTGCAGGGGAGCAACGGTAATGAATTGACGTTTGCCGTCTATCTCGAAGGTAAACTGTCCTTTGCTGTCAATTTGTTCAAAACTACCAAATCGTTGTTGCAAGTATGTGGAAGCCGATCGAATTAGCAAATTTTTGCTCCTAGTCGCCAACAGCCGTTCCTGTCCGTCTTGGCCGGTGACAAAAGGCAATTCGTCTGTGGAACTGGCGACTATTTTCCCGCTGCGTTCGATCGCAAAAACTTGTCCTGACGGGCTAATTTTGATGCTTTTGAGAAAATCGCTGATTTGAGAAAGAGTCAAGTCAATAGCCAATACCCCCTGCAGGTTTCCTGTTTCATTGTAAATAGGCATCACCGGCGTAATCCCCAGAACTGGCGAGGCTGCGAAGGGGTAGATGGGAGACCAAGTGGCTTTTCCTGACTGTTTGGCAGCTTTGTACCACGGTCGAGTACGGGGGTCATAGGGGACGGTTTGGATTAGCTCAGTGCGATTTCCTTGGCTATCTAGGCGATAAATTTCGCGGTTGGGAGCGGTTGATTCGTCTCTGATGTATACTAAGTGTTCTGCTTCTCGCTTGAGCAAGACGAATCTGCCCCGTTCGTCGCCGTAGTAGATGGTTGTATTTCGATCGCTCAGCTTGGTCTGGTTCCACAAATAGCGCTCTAAGTTGGGCAAGTCTTCCGGGTCTAAGTTGCCAGAGGCGATCGCAGCAGTATTCATTTGTAGAAATAAATGAGACACATCCCCAAAACTGCCGAAATTTTCTTTCGTCCTCGCTGCAACTTCCAAGCTTAACCTCGTAGCAAGGTCATTAACGGCTTTCTGGCCGTTGCGAAACGACAGCCATCCAGTCACGCCGACTGCTACGGAGATTTGCACCACCAGCGGTATCAACAAAACTAGGCTTAGTGACATCTTGGGCGAGCTTTTCATCACACAACTGCTCAGACTTTTCAATAACATCAATATTCTGACACCTACCAGGTTTGTCTATCGTTTGTCGCTTAAACTGAAATGTTGCACCATTCTCAATAAGCTTTTTATGAACAGGCTTTTCGGCCTGTTCTGTCAAAGAGGGAATTTTCTTGTGGAACAGGCTTTCGGCCTGTTAAGCGAGAATGGTACAATATCTCAGTTAAAATCACCCTCGATATAAGTTACAACGTTGTACACACATAGGGAAGTGCAGTTACCGACTGCTCAAAACGGGGCTGAGGTTTCCACCGCTACTCTAAAAATTTGTAATATTAATCATGCCACTACTTGTCTGAATGTGGCGATCGCTCTGCAGACTCCCGATCAAAAAGTCACACGCCGTAAAAAATGCAACTTTAGGCCCGTGTTCCCCATCCTGGTTCTCATGAGTCATTGCCAATTATTCATTTTTTTAATCTAAACTTTTTAATCTCAAATAAGCTCACTTTTTGCGGGTGGGAATTCTCTTCCTTACGCCCGGTTAATAAAAATTTTGTTTTCATTTTTTCTACAGTCCCAGGACAAATGTAAATTCTGTGACAATCTGGTGTTAAAAAATTTGCTATTAATAAGATAAGCCGCCAAAACCCCGTAGCGTAGCGGGGCGTAAGCCATCGACTACAAAGAGGATAATTGAAGCATCTGCATTTCATCAACCCCAGCAAAGTAAAGCGTTTTTAGCTTTTTTGGACGATCGGCATTTTGGCAAAATAATACTTCTGGAGGATGGCATGAACTATACATTTGAAATCCTGGGCGTATCTCCAACTTTAACATTTTTTAACCAGCAGCAGGAATTGCTGCAACAACAGCAGCCTTCCGGTGTAGAATACTTGGCAAACCGAAAGTGCACTCTCGATGCGTTTGTGGCATCCGTAGAGACAGTTTCTCCTCAGCAAGGCTGGGATGTCGATCGAGTTGTAAACACCGTGATTAGTTTCTGGATGAACAATTCCGATAGCATCCAGTATTGGAGACACAGGCTGCAGGATGCCGGCAGCGAAAACTTGTTAGTAGCCAGAGTAGGCGATATCAAGTCTTTGCAAGCTGCATTTGAATCGCTGCTGGGGGAATAAGAAAATCGCCAATAGCGAAAAAGTCGATCGACTTTTTCGCTAAAACTGAGATATTGCGCCATTCTCAATCATCCTTTCAGGGCGTTGCTCAGAGCAACGGTTTAAAATAAAATTTATCTGTTGTGGAACAGGCATCTTGCCTGTTCTTGAGAATAGTGCAAGATGTAAGTAACATCCACTCAACTGTCTCTTTCCAATTTCCAATTGGCAATTCCCCAATATTATGTCTCGTTCCAAAGCCCTACAATCTTATATTTTTCTCCGCTTGCTCCTCGCACCGCTAATGTTGTGGACAATCACCACAGCAGTATTTTTATTGTTGCGGGCCACTCCGGGCGACCCCATAGATGCCATTCTCGGCTCACGAGCTCCCGCAGCAGCCAAAGAAGCAATGCGAACCCAACTCGGCCTCGACGCACCCCTGTGGCAGCAATATCTCAACTACATGAAAGACTTATTCAGTCTGAACTTGGGAACATCCATCACCACTCGCGGACAAACCGTGTGGCAAATTATCGGAGACTATTTCCCCGCTACAGTCGAATTAGCAGTTTGTAGCATGGCCGTAGCTTTAATTGTCGGCATCAGTATCGGTTCCCTAGCAGCATCCCGCCCCAACAGTATTTTCGATGCTGCAGGCCGTTTGTTTGGCATTATCACTTACTCGCTGCCGGCTTTTTGGGCTGGCATGGTTTTGCAGTTGATTTTCGCAGTGCAGTTCGGATGGTTTCCCTTGGGAACTCGTTTTCCCGTCACATTCCCCGCCCCCGAAGGCTACACAGGACTGTACACTATTGACAGTCTCCTGAGCGCTAACCCCGGTCAGTTTCTCACATCTTTGCATTATTTAGCACTTCCGAGTTTGACCTTGGGGATTCTTTTGAGCGGCATTTTCGAGCGCATTGTCAGAGTGAATCTCAAGCAAACTTTGCAAGCAGATTATGTCGAAGCAGCTAGAGCTAGAGGCATTCCCGAATTCCAGATTTTATGGGCTCACGCTCTGAAAAATGCACTAATTCCGGTGATTACTGTCTTGGGATTGACTTTTGCTGCACTGTTGGGCGGTGCTATTTTAACAGAGGTTACTTTTTCTTGGCCGGGGTTGGCAAATCGCCTTTACGAAGCTATTAGCTTGCGGGATTATCCAACAGTTCAAGGTATTGTGGTGTTTTTTGCAGCAATTGTCGTAATTGCCAGCATTGTAATTGATATTTTGAATGCTTACGTTGACCCGCGCATTCGCTACTAAAAATATCAAGGAAGAAGGGCAACGGATGCGCGACTGTTGCACTTTCGTCTTTTTCTACTTGTACTTTCTGTCTGCGCGAGATGTTTGGGCCAGGGGTGGCACTGTAGAAGCAGTTGTCCAAAATATCGGCTTTTAGAGTGACGACACTTGGCAATTTATGGGCAATACTGGAGAAAATAAAATTATACATTTGAGGAAACGCTGATGAGATTATTGCGAACAATCGCCGCTCTATCGGCGGCCTTGACCCCACTGATGGCTGAAGCTGCCTTTAGCCGTCCCATGCCGGGAACAGCCGATTTTCCCAGAGCCTCAAACCCCGAAGTAAATGTGCCGGTTTGCTTCATCGAAACTCCAGGCGGCACTACTTTTGATTTAGTCAGCTTGTGCGGCAGCAACGCTGCTCCCCAAAACACTAATCCGGTTGCGGGCAATGCTCCTGCAAATAACCCCAATGCAAGCACTCCGCCTCCTCCCCCGAACCCCAACGCCATCACCAGAGATGCTGTCGGCACCCCGATAACTACTCCTGCAGGCACGGCAAATCCCAACAATCCCAACAATGCCAATCCGGGGACTTCGCCCGCAGGCACTCCCAATAATCTGACTCCGGGAACTTCGCCGAATACCAATCCCAATAATCTCAATCCGGGAACTTCGCCAACCACCAATCCCAATAATCTCAATCCGGGAAGTTCACCGAGTACCACTCCCAATAATCCCAATCCGGGAACTTCGCCGAATACCAATCCCAATAATCTCAATCCGGGAAGTTCACCGAGTACCGGCCCCAATAATAGTGCGTCTCCCACGGGTGGAAATGCTGGCGACAGCAACAGCGATTTAGTTCCCAATCGCAATCTCAATCTTCCGAGAGTGCCGCCGAGTTCCTTTGGCCCCGGAGGTGTTGCGCCGACTAGAGATGCGATTGATGGCCCCCGCTAGTAATAGGCGAAGTGTCAATCGATTTTTGATTTTTGATTTTTGATTTTTGATTGACTTGCGCGAGATAAATACGTTCGGCAAGTTTCATCGGATACAGGTTTTTTATTTCTGGACGGATGAATCGCGTGGCGGGTATCCTGAATGCGGGAATTGTCAGAACTTTCATCACAGAAACCGGGTTTCTCGGAAACGTTCTCTTTTTCAGGGATATTTCAGCTACGAGAAAGCCGGAATATTTATTTGCTTGCGTAATATTGATGTTAGGTGCGATCGGCATATTTTGTAGCAGAGTAGCAAAATAAAAGTTAAGCTAAGAACTTGTAGACGCTATGGGCCAAGCACTCTTTTAAAACTGGACAACCAGGTAGAAGTAGTGATAGATAGCTAATTTTAATCCGTAACAGGATTAGTTATCAGCACAGGTTAAAATTATTACCAGGCGGGTGCTCCCCAGCTCCAAGTTCTCAAGCTAAACCATTCAACAGGCATATTTTTGTTAAGCCAGTGTGGTTGGGAAAGTGCCGGCTGATAACATTAGCAAGACAAAATTAACCCGATTATTCGGAGGCTCTTCATGAGCAAAATATTTGTTTTAATAAATTGGAACAAAATTGCTCTAGACGCGATCCTCTGCGGGGGCTTCGCTAACGCACTTGAGGAGGAAATCTAGTGTCCAACTTAGTTCAACGCTTAGAAATAACCGCTCATCCGCAACTAGAAAAATCCCTCGGCTATCGAGGAGATAGTCGCTGGGTAGCTTGGCGCTGGGAGCCCGACATCGACCAACTTATATCCAGCGACGGCAAAACAGTCGGCACTGGCAATAATATGGCTTGGCTGGTGTTTTTGCAGCACGATTTAGTCGATCCTGCGGTACAAGAGTACAACCTCAGCGAGGCCGATCGCTACTGGCTGCTTTTAGACACCGAAACTAGAAATCTCTACGTCGGCGAAGGGAAAACAGTTCAAAGTCTGTTAGAACAGCCGGAAAGTTTAGGTTTATTGGCTTGTCTCGATGGCGGGAATGCCGATCGACAAACGGGTGAAACTTGGCAGCAAACGCTATCTCAACTAACAGCCAAACCAGTTGTTCGCAACCTCACAAATGCCCTTCCTTTCGGTATCGCCGCCGCTTTGATAGGTGCTTTAGGCATCGGCACCGGATTGTGGGTAGTACCGGCGGTGCAGCAGAAACTAGCCGAAAAAGCCGCTTTTGTTTCCCCAATTAGTTCTGGCGCCAACTGCGGGCTTGGCGGTTCCGACGATTTTTCAGCTTATATCGGTTCGTCAAGCGGAAATAAAGAACTTCATTTAATAGGCGTTTACGAAGCCAATGCGGATCGCAAGAACCGAGATTTATCACAAAGTGCGTTAGCGAAGCCCTCGGAGAGGATCGAAGTCAAAGTAGAACGCCGAAACAAGCCAATAATTCTCGCACTTTCAGCCTACGAACCGGTGCAGTGGAACATTACCGCAGAACCAGGGGCCGTTATCGAAAAAATTATTGTTAACGGATACCACAACCAAACTGTTTCAGGAGTTTCGGGAATTCCAATTGAAGAGCACAGCTACGAAGAAACCGGAGACTATCTCGGCGACTTTATCTACAAGTGGGGTGCTACCCCTGACAGTTCCAATACTTCTTCCCTCGTGACTAAATTGGAACAGAGAAACAGCACGAGTTTAACTTCTTTTCAAGGATGCTACAGAGGTAAGAACTTCAGTATTAATTGAGAGCAACGACAGAGGGCGACAAGTTATACAATTTGCGATTTGCGATTGCGAATAACTGATTCGATTCCATTCTTTTTTTAACTGGTGTTAAAACCTATCCCCCTAAAATCACAAAACCCGCGTCGGCGGGTTTTTTATTGAGAGCTAAACTTATTGGCATCTCTATGGTATGATATGCGGTGGCGTCATTAAGCTGTTCGACATTTAAAGGACGATTGTAGGGTGCGGAGCGTACAAGCGTTTCCCGCATAAGCGCGGAGCGTGTTCGCGAATGGCGCACCTTACCCGGTTTGTTAGTCGTTTAAATGCGTAACAGCTTACCAATTCCCAATTATAACAATACTAATAAATTTCTTATGAAATACTGGTACGAAACGCTCGCAGTAGCACAGCGGATTTTAATTGAATTGGGAAGGCGACGGCGCAGCTTAGTCTTGTGGAGTATATTTCCAGTTTCTATCTTGTTTATTAACGGTTTAATTTTAAAAGAACGTGCTAATCTCACCACAGCAAAAGCCTTTGAAACAGCCGCCCCTGCAAGCTTAGTAGGAGCAGCTTTATTTTTTAGCTGTCTCGGCGGTAGCGTAGCAACAGTAGTAGCAGAGCGAGAACAGCATACCCTCAAACGCTTGTTTATTTCCCCGCTGAGCGGCACTTCCTACTTTTTAGGAATTTTCCTGGCTCACAGTTGCATCGGCATCGGTCAGGTAATTTTAGTATACACGATCGCCTCTTGTTTAGGAGCACAATTTCAAGGCTCTATTCTGCTAGGGTGTGCGATTATTCTGCTCAGTATTGTATCTTATGTAGGTGTAGGCTTTATTCTCGGCACCCAGTTTGCGAGGCGCACTGAAGATGTCAACTCGCTAGTAGCCGCTTTCGGCGTTCCTTTGTTGATTTTAGGAGGCGCATTTTTGCCGACTTCCCTTTTTCCCAAAAGTCTGCTGGAACTCGCCCAGTACAATCCAATTTATCACATGAACGAAGCGCTGATGGGCGTGTGGGCTGACGGCAAAGACTTGGGTGATATTTCCCAACACTTTTGGTATTTATTCATATTTTCTACTGCCATGATTGCAGGTGGATGGCTTTCTTACCGCAGGATGCTGAGAGTAGAAAGAAGACTTTAAAACAATCTCATTATGCCGCAATTATTCATCTCTCTCTTCTCTTCCTCAGCGCCCTCTGCGCTCTCTGCGGTTTAATCATTCAGAAAAAACCGTAAATATATAAAATAATACGGAGAATTCAAGCAGTGCTGCAAATAGAAAAGCTAAATAAGTCCTATGGCCAACGTTCAGTGCTTAAAGATTTAACACTGCACATTCAAGCTGGAGAAATTTACGGTTTGCTGGGGCCAAACGGGGCGGGTAAAACTACAACTATCAATATTTTATGCAATTTGTTAAATGCGGACAGCGGTCAAGTTTCTATTAATGGCGAACCTGTTTCCGAAGCTACAAAATCCTTAATAGGTGTAGCGCCCCAAGAAAATTTGCTTTACAAAAGCCTTAGCTGCGAAGAAAATCTCAACTTTTTTGCTCAAATTTACGGTTTAGAGCGCAAACAGCGCCGCTATCAAGTAAGACACTGTTTGAAAGCAGTAAATTTGACAGATAGAGCTACAAGCCCGGTGGAAACTTTGAGCGGAGGAATGCAGCGCCGTTTGAATATTGCGGTGGCTTTGGTACACCAGCCTAAATTAGTAATTTTAGATGAACCGACAACGGGTTTAGATATTGAGGCTCGCTATGAAATTTGGGAGTTAATTCAGCGCTTGCAATCGGAAGGAATTACAATTTTGCTGACAACTCACTTGTTGGATGAAGCTGAGCGGCTGTGTCAGAAAATTGGGATTTTGAAAAATGGCAGTATTGTGGCTGAGGGAAGTTTGGAGGAGTTGCAAAAACTGATTCCAGCTCAAGAAATTATCGTGGTAAAAACCGACGAAGAAGCTGAAGTTATCGCCCGCGCTAAACAATACAGTTTCATCCCCCGCCGCTACGGTAGCGATTTAGCTTTTTGGCTGCCGGAACGTTTAGAATTAAAAGAGATTATTTTGCTGTTCGACGGGATTTCTATTGATTCAATCGCTCGGTATCCGGTGCGGTTAGAACATATTTATGTAGAAGTGACTAAACAAACTGTATCCTAATCTGCGTTCATCGGCGTATATCCGCGCAGTACGCTTCAAAAATCAAAGAAACCGGGTTTTTTGCCATTTTTGCCGACTGTAACGCAGTATTCTCGCAAAAACCCGGTTTCTGACCACCCTAACGAATTTACACTGTCTTAGCCCATTCGATCCAAGTTTCTATCGGGCGGAAACCGACTGATTTGTAAAGCTTTGTCGCCCCCGTCAAACTGTCAGCATCAACGCTGAGTTTAGCTGTGTTTGCACCCGCTGCTTTCAACTTATGCAAACCAGCTAACAGCATCGCTTTTCCTAAACCCATTTTCCGAAAGTCGCGCCGCGTACCCAACAATTCAATCCAACCGTCTTTCGTGCCGCTGCGGGCGTTTTTTTGGGGTTTGATTTGACAGTCGCAGAAAGCTGCAAATTTGCGTGAAGCGAAGCTATCCCCCAGGGAATCGCCCGAAACAGCAATCAAGTCTAATTCCGGCTGATAATTCGGATCTTGCATCCAATAACGCACGGTTTCCGCAGTTAAATCGTGGTGATTCCAGTGATCGATAAATGACTGGTTGAACATTTCTACCCAAGGTTGGATGTCTTGTTCTCCCGATACGTGTGTCAGGGCAAAATCTGCGGGAAATTCAGGCGTGGGAATGGGTTCGGCGAGGGATCGGGCCATTGTCCAAAAATAGCGATCGACTTCAAAGCCCTGTTTTTCTAACAGCCGCATCTCATCGGTTTTGTCCTCGCGGCTGTAGGTACGCAATTTTGCAGGCAAATTCCGTTCTTTCGCGACTTCGCGCAGCCGCTTTTCTCCCCACTTAATTATGTCTTTTTCTAAACCTTCGCCGCGGACATTTGGATGCACGTAAAACCACAGACAAGCGTCTATTTCAGTCGAGGAATCTGGCATATCCAGGAGTGACAAACCAATTAGTTTGTAATTACCATCTTCCCACAACTGCACGTCGCGGGCTTGGTCGAGTTTGGGTGCATCAAGTATTAGCTTGAGTTCAGTTGCTGAGACTTCTTCGCCGAGTCTATCCACTGCTTCGCAAGCGTCGATCAAATTTGCGATCGCGCACCAGTCAGTTTCGCCCTTGTACGAGCGTGTTGTCAGGATCTTCATAAAAAACTTGCAATCCGTAATTTCGGACTGTTCCTCTTAGTTGGTATTGGCAAACAAGTACAGTAATTCAGACATTTTGCACAAATGTCAGTAACAGGCATTCCGACCTGTTCCACAAGAAATAAATGTTCTTGTGGGGCGGGTTCGCGTGACCGCACCTAAACCGCTTTTAGTATTTGAGAATGGTGTCGATAAAACTCAGAAACCTGTTTATATCACCCAGGCTTTCAGGTTTTATCTTATAGCGCAATCATAAAAATTGGTTTGCCTTTTTGGGCTAGTTTTGTATGTGAGTTAATGGCCGGATGTCGATGAGTCGCGCTCTCTTTCGTTACCAAGCTTGGTGCTTGAGTAACTACTATTGTTTGAATAAAGTTTCTACAGCTAAGTAAAGAAGTTGTCACCCCCACTGGGTAGTTTATTTTTACTTTTGCTCTGTTTTACAATAAATCCTTTTTCAGGGATTTTGGGCTCCTCCTGTTAACTCGCCCGATCGGGGGAGGGGAGAAGTTGAACTTATTTAAAAGTTCCCTATTTCAACTATAACCTGAGCTGTTTCTTTTGGCAAGTTGGAAATCGAGGGAATCTTGCTAGTATTAACGAGGCTGGCATTTGATTGCAGGAGCGGTCGGCTTTTAACCAGCCGTAACTGTAATTTTTATAACGTTTTCCCCGGAATTGAGGATTTAATTTTATCCAAACGTTAAACTAACGTTAAACTGTTTTTTACAGATTAATATGAGGTAAATATGCTCGACAACCTCGATTTAGATATCTCCCTGGATAAAGAAACCTATGATGCCAAGATAGAAATTTTAATGCAGCAGTTGCGATCGCTCCAACTGGCCTGCTGGGAAAAAAAATTGCCCGCAATCATCGTCCTCGAAGGTTGGGCCGCCGCCGGCAAAGGCGCGCTGGTCAAAAAAATGGTGGGGTACATGGACCCGCGCGGGTTTGCCGTCCACCCGATTTGGCCGCCGTCAGATGCAGAAAGGGGCTATCCTTTCCTGTGGCGGTTTTGGCAGAAACTCCCCGCCCGCGGCCAAATCGGTTTTTTCTACCACAGTTGGTACACTCACATTTTAGAAGACCGGTTGTTCGATCGAGTCTCCGACGCCCAAGTACCGACAGCCATCAGGCAAATCAACGCCTTCGAGCGGCAGATGGTTGATGACGGCGCCGCAATTGCCAAATTTTGGATTCACTTGAGCAAAAAAGAACTCAAGCACCGGCTCAAAAAACTAGAAGATGACGCATTACAAGCTTGGCGAGTGCGACCAGAAGATTGGAAACAAGCCAAAAAATACGAAGAATACACAACTTTTGCCGAAGAAATGGTAGCCCAAACCGGCACGGGCCCCTCACCTTGGACGCTAGTAGAAGGCGATTGTCAACGGTGGGCGAGAGTCAAAGTTTTAACGCAAATGGCAGCGACAATTACAGAAGCATTGGACAGACTGCCGATGCAATCTGCACCAGTGAAATTGCCACCTCAAGAAAGCTTGCAACCTACCGAACCCGACTTGCTGGCCCAAGTAGATTTAACTCAATCGCTGTCGCCCGATGAATACAAACAGCAACTTCGCGAGGAACAAACCCGTTTTGGCAAACTGCAACAAAGCATTTACGAAGAGGAAATCCCCGTCTTGGTGCTGTTTGAAGGTTGGGACGCCGCCGGTAAAGGAGGAGCAATCAAACGCTTGACGGACGTATTAGACCCCCGCAGTTACATCGTTAATGCCTTTGGGGCGCCGACACACGAAGAAAAAGCGCATCACTACCTCTGGCGGTTCTGGCAGCGGCTGCCAACGGCTGGTAAGATCGGCATTTGCGATCGCAGTTGGTATGGTAGAGTGCTGGTCGAGCGAGTCGAAGAATTTGCCACCGAACCGGAATGGCGCCGAGCTTATCAGGAAATCAACGAATTTGAGGAGCAACTCACCAGTTTCGGTTGTGTCTTAGTTAAATTCTGGCTGCACATCAGTCCTGACGAGCAACTAAAGCGGTTTACAGAGCGGCAAAACAATCCATTTAAACAATACAAACTCACCGAAGAAGATTGGCGGAATCGCCAAAAGTGGAATTATTATGAAGTAGCGGTGAATCAAATGATTCAGCGCACCAGCACGCCGGCTGCTCCCTGGACGCTAATTGCGGCCAATAACAAGTATTATGCTCGTGTTAAAGTAATTCAAACGGTAACGCAGGCAATTCGGAATCAACTGAAGCGCCGATAAATTGGGATTGGTGAATCGGTAACAGGTAATGGGGAAAAAAGTAGGCAGAACAAAGCAGGCTTGAATTGTCAATTCCACCTGCGGCGTGTTCGATCCATTACCAATTACCAATCAACCATTACCAGTTATCAATTACCAATTAACTGTCAGCAATCTGTGACTGGAAGTAGCGGGCTTGCACCCTGCAACCAATAGTTGATAGCTGACCGGAATCGAGCATCAGGATAAATGCGATCGGACTGCGTTATTCGCGAAAGTTAAAAACCCACCGATGCCCGTATTTCCTCCCGCAGCTAAATTTGCGCTCGTTTCCACACTTCCGTACTAATTTATGAAGACACAGAATATTGCAAGATGCCAGAACTGTTAGCTCGCATTCTATTTCTATTCCTCCTGTTCTCACTGATCAAATCGTGGTGGGATCAATCAGGAGGTAAAGACAATCCGTTATTAGACCGACTGCGCGTTTTGCTGCTGATCAGCCTTTTGTTTCTGGCTTTTTTTGCGCCAGACACACCAGTCGGAGCAGCGATTTTCGGCTTAATAGCCTTCTTCTTTAAGCCCTTGGGTTTTTCCATCACTCTGCTGGTGATTGCGTCGGCGCTGATCACGAACGGGGGCATCCGCAACCCGGCGCCGAGAATGATCCTGGCAGCCCTGCTAGTTTTGATCCTTTCGAGTATGCCAGTTGTCGCTTACTGGTTCGCCGACCAAGCAGAACGGGACGCAGCTGCTGCCGTCCGCACAGCTTGCTGCGATGAAACGGCAGCGGCGATAGTTCTCCTAGGCAAGGGAACCACTCAGCCTCACATCCCCAACCGAGTAGCGATTCAACTGACAGATACAGGTAATCGCCTGCCCTATGCTGCCGTTTTGTACCGCCAAAAAGTGGCACCGATGGTCATCGTTACCGCTGGCCCCAGACCAGAGTTGGAGGGTTATGTTGGGGAAGCGAAGGATATCGAGACTTTGCTGGCAAACAACATGGGCGTGCCGCGCAGCAGTATCGTTCTCGACGATAACGGCAGCAACATACGCACCAGCGCCGAAGAAGTGAGAAAAATACTCGACAGCCGTGGCGCCCCGCGCAAAGTAATCCTGGTAACATCTGCGATTCAGATGCGCCGTGCCAGCCTCGCTTTTGCGAATATGGGAATCCAGGTGATTCCTAGGGCTACCGACTTCTACACTTTTCAACCCACATCAGGAGGAAAATCCAGACTCCGCTTAGACGCGGGAGATTTTCTGCCCAGTGCAGAAGCTTTGGTAACTACGACACGAGTATTCGATGAATATTTCGGGTCTTTTTATTACTATTTGCGCGGCTGGCAGGCTCCCAGGGCCTAAAGTGGCAAGTTGCTGGTGTTTTTCTTAGGCAACAGCGACTGCTCCCCAGATTGGTTTAAAATCTGATGAGAAGAAGACCTTTGTGGGGAGCTGTATTTTTTTCTCATTCCGGCGGGGTCGCCGACAATCAAGTTTGCCATGAATGCAAACAATACCCAAAAGATAACTGGCTCCCACTCGGATTTTTTGGGCGGTGCTTCTGGGGTTGTGACAGATTCGACGTTGACTTTGATATCTAGTTTGCCTTCAATTTCTTTGCCTTTGAGAACTCCCTCCTTGCACACACCCTTAAAAATCATGGGAGCGGGCTTTGGTGCTTCAGCTTTCGGTTCGTCTGCCATTTTTTTATCCTGGTTTTGGTGAATCCGGTTGGATAGTACATTCTTAAAGGTTCGGGGGTTTTCCGGACAGGATTTCGCGAACTCTGAAAGAATTAAGTTAAATATGCACCCCGCCCCTTACTGGGGCTTAAACATAAGAATCTGAAGGCATTTCCAGCTAGTGCTGGTTTGTTTTAGATAGCAGCCTTGCCTTGAAGCTGCTACTTATATATCCGGGTGAAAGGGAGATTTTTATGCAAAGTACAGGTTTTTTATGAAAAATTTATTTGCTCCCGGCGGGCAGAAAGGTCAACTAAATCAAAAGGAGTCCCGCGCTCTACCTGTACCCAGGTGAGCGTCGGGAGGAATTTGCGTGAGTGAAGAGA
>NZ_JAUBRP010000035.1:0-67190 GCF_036701935.1 Microcoleus sp. M2_D5
CGTCCCGCCCGTCATGAGTGGACGGGCGGGACGCCCATCCCACAAACTTGTGGAAGTTATTTAATTCTCATTCCTAAGACTTGAAAGTACCTGATTGTTGAGGAAATGCCAGAGGCTGCGATCGATCGCCTCCAAGGCGCGACCGCCAGACAAGCAAAACGGTCGCAGCATATCGACCAAATCAGATTATGCTATAGACAGAGATATCCGAGCAATTCTATGCGCGGTACTCGACGTTATAAAAATATTAAGTTGAAGTCGTCGGAGCCTTTAATAATGGTTCAATTTCATATTCAAACCGATAGCGATATTCCAGCATCCACCCAACTATTCAATCAAATCAGGTTTGCGATCGCCTCGCGACAATTTCCGCCCGGACACCGCTTGCCCAGCACCAGACAGCTAGCCATGCAGACGGGTTTGCACCGCAACACCATCAGCAAAGTATACCGCCAGCTAGAAAATACCGGACTCGTAGAAGCCCAAGCAGGATCGGGCATTTACGTCCGCGCTCAAGGCAACGAAGTTGTAGGCAACAAACTCAAATCTCCGATCCTCGAAGAATATCCCCTGGCCAACAAAATAGTGCAAGGAAGTATCGATCAACTGCTGGAACAGGGCTGTACGCTCAACCAAGCGAGGGAATTATTTTTGACCGAAATTGACTGGCGGCTCAGGTGCAGCGCCCGCGTGGTCGTCACAGCCCCCACAGAAGACATCGGCGTGGGTGAACTGATGGCGAAAGAACTCGAACAAGCTCTCCGCATTCCCATACAGTTAGTGCCGATGGAACAGCTAGGTACTTTTTTGGATCAAATCTCTTCGGGAACTGTGATCACGAGTCGATATTTTATCGGAGAAGCAGAATCGATTTCGGCACCGCGTTCGGTGCGGGTTATTCCCGTAGACATCTACGACTACAGCCAGGAAATCCAGCTAGTCGGGGGTTTGCCGAAAGACAGTTATTTGGGTCTCGTCAGCCTGAGTCCGGGAATGCTGCGATCGACCGAAGTCATCATCCACAGCATCCGGGGAGAGGATTTGCTGGTGATGACGGCCTTGGTGTCAGACGAGTACAAGATTAACTCGATCGTGCGATCGGCCAGAACAATTTTTTGCGACCAACCGAGTTTTGCTACAGTTAAAGCTGCCATCAATGCGGCTAGAGAAGATATTATTCGTCCCCCGCAACTGATCTGCTCCGAAAATTACATCGGCTCTAAGTCGATTAATTTGCTCAAGCGCGAGTTGGGCTTGGGATGATACCATTTTCGATTTGCGATTTTCGATTTGCGATTTTCGATTAAAAAATTGGGAATGACTGCATAATGGTTGGGATATTCTTGAGAGTTGCATCCTTTTGGGAACTGGTATAATTGCCAATTCCTAATGGGCGCAAGCTGCCCGCGGCGCACCCTAAATAATTAGGTGATTCGGCCAGGACTGAACTTGTAACTTTCAACTTCCAGTACCCGATATCGGATACCCAATGCCCAATTACCGATTACCAATTACCAATTATCCATGACAATTGAAATCCAACCTTCAATTAATGTTAAAACGGCGATCGAAAGCCGGCGGGCCGCGCGCAGCTTCCAACCCGATCCGATTCCCCCAGCAATCTTGGCAGAGATTTTGCGATTGGGAGTGCGATCGCCCTCTGGTTACAACTTGCAGCCTTGGCGGTTTATCGTACTTAAAAACGCAGCCAGCAAAGAAAAATTAAAAACTTGCGCCTTCGATCAGCGCCAAGTGGTAGAAGCCCCAGTAGTATTAATCTGTTGTGGCGATCGGCGCGCCGCCAGCCCCGAAAACACCGAAGCCGTCATCGAATTGGGCCAAACCACAGGCGCAATGAATGACAATTTAGCCGGTTATATGCGACAAGCAATCCCGCAATTGTTCGATAACCGTCCCTGCTTCGACTCCCTAGAAGCTTGGACAAACAGACATACAATGCTTGCAGTAGCCCACTTAATGATTGTGGCTAAAAGTTTTGGGGTAGACAGTTGTCCGATGGAAGGTTTTGTCAGCGCTAAGGTGAAAGAATCCTTTCAAATCCCCGAAGAAGTAGATGTTTGCTGTTTGCTGCCCCTTGGTTATGCAGCCGCACCTTTCAAACAATATGGCGGGCGTTTTGACGTGACTCAAGTTTATTACAGCGAAAGTTATGGACAGGCTTTGCAAGCTGAGATTTGAGAGTTAAGATTTTGTGGCAACTTGAATTTTCCGACTTAAGATTTGGAATGAATCGGTGCCCGAGTTCAAACTAATCAAAAAACCCGACTGTTCTGCAATCTAAAATCTAAAATTCAAAATCTAAAATCGAAACTGGTGAGATAAGACAGAGGAGAAAATATGACAGCAGCAACGATCCAAAGCAACGCACAAATTCTAGAAGTCAAATTGCAGCAACACTTGCAAGCAGCCGGATTTAAAAACTTACCGCTTTATATTAGTTGCGATTTTCGAGATGAATTTTTAACTGTTGTGGGAGAACACCCGCGCAGTTTAGTTCTCAAAGCCAAACCGACTTTTGCGGTGCTAGAAGCAGCAATTCTCGAAATAAAACCAGAATCTATTCAACAGATTGGACTTTGCCTAAAAATTACCGGGCAAAAACAGCCTTATGCTTTCCATTCTTTTACCATGCACAACCCTGTTTTGTCAAGACCAAAAACAGTGCAGTTGTTCAAAAAAACAGAGAATCCCCCTGCTGAAGAAACGGGGATAGTCTTAACAGAAAATGTGGTACAGACGGCGGATGTAGAGGAGGAGATACCGTTAGAAACTGATGGGAAAGATGCGTGGGATGAAGAATATTTCCCAAATTTTTCTGAGAGTTCCAGCAATTCAGATCCGATCGCCTTCAGCGTGCAAGCAATCCCGGCAGATATTGCAGACAATCCCTTCAATCCGCTGGATATGGAAGCGGTAACAGTTGCCCAAAAACCCAAGCAGTCACCGTTTGCGATGCTGGCTGCAGTAGGAATCATCAGTGTCGCCGCGCTAGTTTTGGCAGGCGCTTATTATATGCTGAGCCGCCCCTGCGTCATCGGAGAATGTAGTGCTTTAGCTAATGCCAAACAGTTGAGCGAGAATTCGACGAAGACGCTGAAAACCTCAAAAGTTGCCAACAGCCCCCAAGAAGCGCAGAAACAGTTAAAACAGGCGATCGCCCTTTTGGAACCGATTCCCTCCTGGTCAATTCATCGCGGTGAAGCTCAAAGCGCCTTGGAAAGCTATCGTTCGCAAAATCAGAATTTAAACTCTGCGATCGATGCAGCGCGGCTCGCACAGTCAGCAGCCCAGAAAACCCAAAATCCGCCTTATTCTGCCGAGAACGGGCAGGAAGCGCAAGCTCTGTGGCAAAGTGCGATCGGCGAACTCGGAGAAATCCCCCCAGACAGTCCAGTTTATCCGTTTGCTCAGAAAAAAAAGCAGGAATACCGGAAGAATGTAGCAACAGGAAATCGGCAGTTAAGCACAGAGAAACAAGCCGAAAAAACCCTGCTCGCGGCCAAAAGTACAGCCCAAATAGCAGAAGCTCGCGAAGCCGTAGCTCAGACAGCCGAGACTTGGGCTCAAGTGCAATCAGGTTGGGAAGAATCCCTCGACATCCTATCAGAAATTCCCACGAACACGACATCTTACCAACAAGCTAAACTGCTAGTTCCCAAATACGAAACCAAACTTTCAGAAGCTCGCGAGCGCAAAAATGTCGAAGGAATTTCGGAAAATGCCTATACTCAAGCTGTCACTTTAGCAGCGGAAGCTCAAATTTTTGAGGGCAAAAACGCCTGGTTTAAAGCATCAGAATCCTGGCGGAGAGCTTTGAGTTACGCGGAGCAAGTGCCGGCGGCAACTGCCTATTCTCAGAAAGCCCAACCGCTGATCGCTTCTTATCAAAATTCATTGCAGCAAGCAGAAGTAAAGTTGCAGGAAGAAAGGAACCTGCAAAAAGCCCGTACCGATTTAGATAGAACTTGCAAAGGCAACCCCAAGATTTGCGACTATACTGTTAGCAAAGATTTGATTGCGGTGCAGATGACTCCAGGTTACGTGCAGAAACTGCAACAAACCTTCATCCAAGCAAACAACAACAATGCTGTGAAGACTCGCCAAGCTGTAGAAAAGCACGTTCAAACATTGCAAAAAGCTTTGGAGGCGATCGCCGAAAACGCCAAAATCCCGATGCAGGTGTACGATGGCGAAGGCAAGCGGATTGGGAGTCACGAACCGAAATAGTTGTAGTGGTAGGGTGCGTGAGGGCGAAAAATCTGTCAGAGCGATCGCAATATTTACACTCACGCACCCCCAGCAATTTCATCCCCAGTCAATCCAGCTTGAAAAATTTGTTTCGCCGTTAGTTTCAACTCTAGAAAAGTTGGTGACTCAATACTATCATTTCCCCGAAATTGGCTAATTTCATACTCACCATCAATCAACCGATAAATCGAGATAGTCGGTTGCTTGGGATTCCCGATAAACCTGCGGCCGCCCAAACCGAGATAATCCACAATCCAGTATTCAGGAATCCCGATTAGTTCGTATTCCCCTACTTTTTTGATGTAGTCATCTTGCCAGTTGGTGCTAACTACTTCAACAATCAGCGGAATTGATGCCCCTTGAGTCACGGTTGAGAACTTTTCCCACAGAGGTTCTGATGCTAAATTGGGGCGATTTAATATCAAAATATCGGGCGAATAGGCTGATTCGTTTTCGGGCGACTTAACTAATGCTTGTTTCGGGATTAGGTACGGAAGGTTTAGTCTGACAAATTCAAGAGTTAATTCCGAGGCTAACAAACCGATAACTTCTTCATGTTTTCCCGGTGGCTGGGCTATTTCAATAATCCCTCCGTTTTGCAGTTCGTAACGTCGGTTATCTGGTTTCCATTCGACAAATTTTTCAAAGGTTACTGGTTGAGTTGGACTTTGAATCATGGCTATTTATCCTTAGTGATGACCAGGGCGGGCTCTTCGGCCCACCCCACAAGAAAATTTAAGTCTTGTGGAACAGGCATCTTGCCTGTTGGGCCCACCTCACAAGAAAGCTTAAGTCTTGTGGAACAGGCATCTTGCCTGTTCTTAAAAATACTGCGGGTTTAATAGATAAGCTGTCTGGCATCTAAATTGTTTTTTTCGGGCGGGCTAGAAGCCCAACCCCTACTCCCCACAAGAAGAAAATTTAAGTCTTGTGGAACAGGCATCTTGCCTGTTCTTAAAAATAGTGCCATATGCAAGTTCCTACCTACATTATATTACCTATCAATTCCCAATGCCCAATTCCCAATTCCCAATGCCCAATTCCCAATTACCATTTTATCAATTGTGCATCTTGATTGAAAAACTTCCGGGACAATCCCTCAGTCAACAGCAGAGTTGCGATTACAGTTGCCAGCGCTAACACAAACATAATTAAAATCTGGTAAGATGCTGCATCGAGAGGACTGACACCGCTGAGCATTTGACCTGTCATCATTCCGGGTAAAGTCACGATTCCTACCACTGTCATTGTATTTAACAGCGGGATTAATCCAGCTTTGATCGCATCTTTGCGGTACTGTTTTACTGCTTGCTGCGGCGTCGCACCTAAACTTAAATGAGTTTCTATTTCTAACTGGCTGCTATTAACTGTACTGACAAGTCTTTCGCCCGCGATCGCCCCGGAATTCATGGCATTGCCCAGAATCATACCCGCTAAAGGAATCAGGTATTGCGGTTCGTACCAAGGGTCAGGTTGCAAAATTAGCAAGTTTGTATAGGCGAGAGTCAAGGCCGTACTGATAAAAATTGAACCCCAAACTAAGGGCAGTAAGTTCTTGATTTTTTTGCTGATGCGGTTGCTGGCAACCATGCTAGCTGTTGTCAGCATGATTGCTAAAACTGCTAAAACCAGCCAAGGATTTTTCCCCTCCGGGTCGAATACGACTGCGAGCACGTATCCGACTAAGATTAGCTGGATCAGGGTGCGCCCCGCCGCGATCGCGATCGCCCCCTCCAATCCCAATTGCTGCCACGCCGAAAGCCCGATCGCGATCGCCACCATCCCCAAAGCCCAACCCAAATCTGTAAAATCTAGCAGAATTAACACCGGCCCACCCTTTCGATAATGTGATTGTTTGCCTGTCCAAATATAAGATATTTGAATAAAGGTTTCTGAGAAACAGTTTTGCTGCAAGAATTTGCTTTGATAATGCTTGAAATTTGTGGTGTCAAGAGTGAATAATGTTCCCCCCCTCGACTTAACCCGCCAGTACGCCCAGATTGGCGACGAAATAACCGCTGCGGTGCAAAAAGTGCTTGCCTCTGGCGGCTACGTAGGCGGCCCGGCCGTCAAGAGTTTTGAACGAGAGTTCGCCGACTACATCGGCGTTTCCGAGTGCGTTGGCTGCAACTCCGGCACCGATGCCCTGATTTTGGCTTTGCGAGCTCTCAAAATTGGCCCCGGCGATGAAGTGATTACCACTCCTTTTACCTTTTTTGCTTCGGCTGAGACAATTAGCGCCGTCGGCGCGACTCCAGTATTTGTCGATATTGACTGTGCGACATTTAACATGGATGTCGAGCTCCTCGAAGCGGCAATTACCGACAAAACCAAAGCAATTATGCCCGTCCACATCTTCGGGCAACCGGTAGACATGACTCGGTTGATGGAAATTGCGACGCGGCACAATTTAGCCGTAATTGAAGATTGCGCCCAATCTGTCGGGGCCCAGTGGCAGTCTCGAAAAGTCGGCAGCATCGGCCATGTCGGCTGCTTCAGTTTTTATCCGACCAAAAACTTAGGCGCTTGCGGTGACGGTGGCGCGGTGACGACAAACGATCCAGCCCTCGCAGCATCCATGCGAATGCTCAAAGAACACGGACAGTCTTCTAGATATTTCTACGAAGAAATCGGCTGCAACAGCCGTTTAGATGCCCTGCAAGCGGTGATTCTCAGCATTAAATTGCGATATCTCGACAGTTGGAACACTCAGCGGCAGGAGAAAGCGGCACTTTACAGCGAATTTCTCTCCCGCGTGCCCGGAGTTGCCGTCCCCAAAGAATTGCCCGAAGCAAAAGGAGTTTGGAATCAATACACGATCCGGCTGACAACTCCAGAAGACGCCCAAAATCCCTCTGGCAATTTTCGAGATTGGATGCGGGCTCAGTTGCAGGAATCCGGCATCGGTTCGATGGTTTACTATCCGTTACCTTTGCACCTGCAACCTGTTTACAAATCTTTGGCCTATCAAGCAGGTCAGTTGCCAAAGGCTGAGCAAGTTTGTCGCGAAGTCTTGTCTTTGCCGATGTTCCCGGAACTGTCGAGGGATCAACAAGAGCGGACGATTTATGGGCTGAAAGATTGCTTGGCAAAGGCCGATCGCATCCGGTAGCTTTGGCGCGATGGCATCAGCGAGGGAAATGCAGGAGGAGAAAAGAATTGCAGGGTTGCAGTGGTGTGAGAATGTGCAGGGTTCAGTCGATTTGAGATTTTAGATTTTAGATTTTAGATTTATCCCACAGATAAATCTGGGATCTTGAACCTTAGTCTAAAATTTTTATCTCTCCACGACTTAAGTACGTGGCACGGTATCCGTTTTGGGGCTGGTTCAGGGAGAGCTGTTAAGTATTTTGACCGATCACTTGTACTTTTATGTACTATATTTAATGAAAAGAAACAAATTTAGGCTAGCAATCCGCCTCGAACGGGTGCATTTTCCGCTCGCCTAAACCTTGCAGTGCGATCGGTCAATGATGAAGAAGGAAGTTCGGCAACGGATTCTGTAACGGATGTAACGGATGTAACGGATGTAACGGATTTCAGGAACTAGGTTTTAACTTTCGACTTCCAATGCCCGATGCCTGATGCCCGATGCCCGATGCCCGATGCCCAATTCTCAATTTAACCTGTAATTTTCATAAGATAAGAGGAAAATAAACGAGTGCCTCAGTATCAATTCACTCAGGCTAGACGCTACGATCCACAAGCGATCGCTCAGTATTACCGCAAACGTCCGCAGAAAGCAATTTGGCGCGCAATTACCGTTATTTGGTCTTTTGCGGGCTTTGTCATCGGGATGCTGTGGGACAGTTGGCAGCACTCCGTCGCAGCACACCAGCCGGAACGGGCCGCCCACCTGCGACAAATACTCACTCGCTTGGGCCCCACTTTCATTAAAGTCGGCCAAGCCCTTTCTACCAGACCGGATTTGATCCGCAAAGACTTTCTCGAAGAACTGATCAAACTTCAGGATCAATTGCCGCCGTTTGACTCGGTGCGCGCTTTCGAGATTATTGAAGCGGAACTCGATCGCAAAATTAGCGAAACCTACAGCGAAATCTCCTCCGAACCTGTCGCGGCGGCAAGTCTCGGTCAAGTCTACCGAGCTCGCCTCCTCACCGGGGAAGCAGTAGCAGTCAAGGTTCAGCGACCGAATTTGCTGCCCGTATTGAGCCTTGACCTTTACTTAATGCGCTGGGCCGCTGGATGGTTGGGCCCGTTGCTGCCGCTGAATCTCGGTCACGACCTTTGTTTGATCGTCGATGAATTCGGTATCAAATTGTTCGAGGAAATTGATTATATCAATGAAGGCCGCAACGCCGAGAAATTTGCGACAAATTTTGCCGACGACCCGACAGTAAAAGTTCCGAGCATTTACTGGCGCTATACTTCAAATTGCGTTCTGACTCTTGAATGGATTGACGGCATCAAGCTGACAGATATGGAAAGTGTTAAAGCCGCAGGTTTGGATACCGATAGTTTAATTGAAGTCGGAGTCCGCAGCGGTTTGCGGCAGTTGCTGGAACACGGATTTTTTCACGCTGACCCGCATCCGGGAAATCTGTTTGCCTTAGCGGACGGCCGCATGGCTTACATTGATTTTGGGATGATGGATCAGATGGAAGAAACAACTAAAGAAACTTTGGTTGATTCTGTCGTTCATTTGATCAACAAAGATTACTTAGAGTTAGCCAAGGATTTTGTCAAACTTGGCTTTTTGACTCCAGATACAGATATTATGCCGATCGTCCCGGCGCTGGAATCTGTGCTCGGCGATATCGTCGGCGAAAAGGTGTCAGATTTTAACTTCAAGACGATTACAGACCAGTTTTCGGAGTTGATGTACGATTATCCTTTCCGGGTGCCGGCGAAATTTGCCTTAATTATTCGCTCTCTGGTGACAGAAGAAGGTTTGGCCCTGACGCTGAATCCGAATTTCAAGATAGTCGAGGTGGCGTATCCTTATGTAGCGCGGCGTTTGTTGAACGGAGAATCTCCGGCTCTGCGGCGGCGTCTGATTGAGGTATTATTCAAAGATGGCAAATTCCAGTGGAACAGGTTAGAGGACATGATCGCGATCGCCCGATCGGATCGCAGTTTCGACTTGCTCCCCACCGCCCAACTAGGCTTGCAATTTTTGCTGTCCGAGGAAGGCTCGTTTTTGAGACGCCAGCTAATGTTAGCTTTGATTGAGGACGATCGACTCCATACCGAAGAAGTTCGCAGCCTGTGGAACTTAGTCAAGGAAGATTTGCAGCCCGGTCGCCTGTTCAACGTTGCTCTAGGCGCTTTGACGGAGTTTTCCACAGCAGGAGCAGCCGCGCTAACTCGATTTTAGTCATTAGTCATTGGTTATTTATTGGTTGTTAGTTGTTGGTTCTAATAACTAACAACCAATACCCAATGCCCCATGCCCCATGCCCAATTCCCCATTTCCTATTACCCAAATTAAGGAATTATTCGTGTATTATTTTCCAGAACCTCCCTATTTTTTAATGTCGGCTGGATTACTAGCAGGTATGGCCTCCGGCGTAGCATTTGAAGCAACTCTCAAACAATCCGTACAACAGTGGTCTAAAAATCGTTCTACTCGCACCTTGGCTAACCTGCCAAGGCTGCAATTGGTCATACCTTTTCTGGGAATGGCGGGCGGAATTTGCGTATTTTTAGCTTCTGGGATGGAGATTTTTGGCTTCCCAAAACTACTTTGTTATGCCCTAGCTTTGCCACTGACGCTACTCACAGGCTGGCTAGTTTGGACTCAGCTAGGTAAGCTTTTGATCGAGTTAGAACGTGGAGGTTCCCAAGCGCTGGATTTAGATTCTTTTGAACAATGAAAGTTAACTATCAACCTCTTTTGTGAGAAGGAAGGGGGTTGATAGTTATCTAGGATTATCCTATTTGATGCTTTTTGAACAGCAGAGAACGCAGAGAACGCAGAGGAAGAGAAAGAAGAAGATGACAAGTTAGGCAATAATTGGTGTAATTTTTTTAAAATCTAAAATCTAAAATCTAAAATCGAATGAGTATTTTAATTGTTACGGGTGCGGCGGGATTTATTGGCTCTAATTTAGTAGAAACTCTTTTAGATCGAGGGGAGACGGTTATCGGTGTTGATGAGTTCAACGATTATTACGATCCGGAGCTCAAGCGCAAGAATATTGCACGATTTGAAAAGTATCCGGGTTTTGAATTGGTGGAAGGCGATATTTTGTCTCTAAATTGGCGTAGTCTTTTATCTGATGCTAAGGTGATATTTCATCAGGCGGCTCAAGCAGGAGTTCGTGCTAGCTGGGGCGACGGTTTTCGCAGCTATACGGAACGCAATATTAACAGCACTCAAGTATTGTTAGAAGCGGCGAAAGATGCGCCAAGATTGCAAAAGTTTGTCTATGCTTCTTCTTCTTCAATTTACGGCAATGCTGAATCTTTTCCCACGAATGAAAATGCTTGTCCGCAGCCGGTTTCTCCCTACGGAATTACGAAGTTAGCCGGTGAACGTTTGTGCGGGCTTTATTACAAAAATTTTGGCCTTCCGACTACTTCCCTGCGCTATTTTACCGTTTATGGGCCGAGACAGCGCCCCGATATGGCTTTTCACAAGTTTTTTAAGTCGATTTTGTTTGATGAGGCGATTTCTATTTTCGGCGACGGATTGCAAACGCGGGATTTTACGTTTATCAGCGATTGCGTTGCGGCGAATTTAGCGGCGGCTGAGGTTGCGGAAGCTGCGGGGGAAGTTTTTAATATTGGTGGGGGAAGTCGGGTGGTTTTGAAGGAAGTTATTGATACAATACAAAGGATTGTCGATCGACCTATTCGCATAGATTTTACCGAAGCTGCGAGGGGAGACGCGCGGCACACTAGCGCAGATGTGTCTAAAGCCAAGAAAATTTTAGGTTATCAGCCGCAAATTGCTCTAGAAGAAGGATTGAGGCGCGAATGGGAGTGGATTCAGTCTTTGTACAGTTAGATACTATTTATCCCCAAAATTCCGCAACTTAAATTGAACATTATTAAGTTTTTTAATTCCCCAACTTTTGAGATTTCTCTGCAAGCGAACCAACACATTTGGAGGCGCGAGTTTTGGCTGTGTTTCCGGCGAATTCAAATAGCGGTAGTGCAGAAATACATCTCGGTAGGGAATTTCAACATCTTCGCCAGCACACAAGCGAGTAAACTTTGCAGCCGAAATACTCATGTAATGCAAATAAGTAAGCCGCCGTCCTTTATCATATAAAACATCATTTATCACATCAAATTGAGAAGACCAATGATTTCCCGTTATCTGTTCGGGTTCAGCATATGCAAAGTTGTAAAAAGATATTTTGCTGCGGGCGACTAAATAGTTAAGTAAAGATTGGTCAGCCCCCCGCAAAGACATAATTTCCGCTTCTCCTGATGTTAATTTTTCTAAAAATTGAGAGCAATTATTTCGATTGAAAACCCCCGCTTTTGACGCAAACCAACCCGCACAAAAAGTATGAGATTGCAGTTCGTCAATATTTAAAATTTCAGGTAATTTGGGGGAGGACAAATCAAATATATAATTGAGGTCGGATTTGTATTGAAAATCGTTTGCTACCCAATCAAAATCATCAAGCTTTTGATAAATATAATCTAGAGAACCCATTAACAGAGTGTCTGCGTCAAAATAGATAAATTTATCAAAAGGGCCGTCGAAACAACATAATTTTCGGTGCATTTCCAAACATTGAACTGGTTTCCAACCTTGAGATTTCCATACTTTTTGAGCTTTTGCATGAGTTTTCCAAACTTGAGTCGCAAAGTCTTCCCATAAAATGATGGAATCGGTATTTTCAAACAGGGTGACATTGTGTAGGCGGGAAATGTGCGATCGCACTTTTTTCAAGTTATCATCATAGGGAATGATGCAAACTGGAATATCTTTTGCCCCGTTCACTTCGAGACTGTTCAATAAAGCGACTAAGTGGTCGAAAACAACATCGTTTGCTAGAATATAAATACCATTTGTCATAATTTTTAGTGAATAAGTAGACCAGCGCATATATATTGCTTTTTAGGTGCGGGCAAGATGCCCACACCACAAGAAAAAAAATTATCAATTGTGGAACAGGCATCTTGCCTGTTCATCAAAGCTTTTTGATAATAATTTAACATCTCAGTTAATACTCACCTACCGAAATTTTCCAATATTTTTTGCATTAAATTTTGTTTTTTCTCAGACAAATAACGATAATGTTTCCACAGTTTCCAATAAGGACTACCCGATTTAATTGGTATTCCAGCCCAGTGAAGATATTTTAACCTTTTGCCTTTGTCATAAAGAACATAATCTAATTCTTGAAAATGCTTGGAACCAGCCCAGCTTCCCGGTTCGGTTGCTGAATCTTTAACAAGATTGCAGCGTTTGGGAATCAGTTTAAGAATGATATAATTTAGTATAGGTTGGTCTGTGACATTTTGAGTAAAGTCAAAATATTCTCGATGCTGCGAACATTCTCGCAAAATTCCATACATTTGCGCTTCTGTAATAGTTCCTTTTCTGGAAGCCCAAAAACCGCTGTTGAATACATCTTGAAGCTGTGAGTCGGTAAAGATATTCTGTTCTTTTACAAGTGGTGAAAATACATTTCGCAGTTTTTCGCTGAGGTGGTGGTAGTCGCAGCAAAAAAAGTCTACTTCTGATAGTTTGTTGAGGTTGGCTGCGATATCTTCAAAGACGATGATATCGGTATCGATGTACAGAAATTCATCTAGGGGGCCAAACCAGGCGGCGAGTTTTCGCATTTTGTTGGGGAGGGCTAAAAAGTGGCGATCGAACATTTGGCCAATTTCTCTGGTAAACTGTTCGACAAACTCCAGATTTGGGAACAATCGCACCCCGTGGAGACTGCTGAGTGCGGCTGCGACTTGCTGATAATTGTCGTCGAAGGGAATCAAAAAAATAGGTACTTGACAATTGTACAGACGTATGCTGTTTAAAAGGGCGATCGCACTTTCGATCACCTTATCATTCGCCACAATATAAATACCGCGATTCATACATTTATCCTCAACCTTCTCAATACCCTGGTTAACAAATTCGCCCCAGAAATCTCAGTATAAGACTTTGGCGGTTGGGCAAAAATCGGCCGCTTTTCCGGTTCCCGGAGATAGCGGTAATGCAGGAACAAATCGCGATAGGGAAACCCAATATTTTCGCCCGCACAAACTCTCCGAATTAAATCCGGCTGCACGCCAATATAATGAATGTAAGTAAGTCGGTTTCCCTTATCGTACAAAATCCTATCGCGCTCTTCAAAATGTTTGGAAGTGACGCTGCACCCGGTTTTTTCGCCATCGGGGAGGCTATAAGCAAAATTATAGCTATTCATCCCCGTTTTCATCACCATATAATTGAGCAACGGCTGTTCTCCCGCACCTTCATAGAGAATTTCTGCCTCGCCCGATTGCAGTTGAGCTAACAGCCATTCCCTAGTATCTTGCTCAAACAATCCTTGCTTGCTGGCGTAAAATCCAGAACAAAATATTTCCGAGTCTATCCGATTTTGCTCAAAAACTTCGAGCAGTTTTGGTGACTGAATATTGTATACTTTAGTTGAATCGCGAAATTGAAAATCATAAACCACAAAATCCGATTCCTCTAACTTATGAAAAACCGCCTCAAGGGAATTCATCACCAAAGTATCCGCATCCATATAGATAAACTTTTCAAACGGGCCGTCGAAAGCGCAAAAGCGCCGGTGTGCGCCGTAAAGCCGGAATTTTTTGCGGTTCAAACGCTCTGGTGCGGCTGCTTGCATGAATTTGTCCCATCGCTGAATTGAGGCGCTATCTTCATAAATAAAGACGTTGGAACGGTTCACAATTTCAGCTTTGATTTGCTGTATCTGGTCGTCGAAAGGATAAATACAGACAGGAATATTTGAGCCTAAGATAACTTCAATACTGTTGAGCAAGGCAATTAGTTGGTCGTAAACTGTGTCGTTGGCTAGGGTGCAAATTCCGTTCATATCTATTAGTCCGCGAAGGCGGACTTGGTTTATGTAGTTGCGGTGTCCACCGCCGAACCATTTAGTAAAATGGTAGAGAAGTGCGATCGGGGAAGACTAAAGCATAGAACCGAAAACCAGAGCGACGCGAAAACCGATGTAATATTGGCGGTTGCCCGTCGAGTCCCTGACACGATAGGCACTGCGGCAACTGAACGCAGGGCTGTGCAAGGAACCACCACGCTGCATTCGGTATTCAGATGTGCCAGTTTCCCAGGAACTTCCGTCAGTTGGTGCCCCGTTATAGTTTTCGTGCCATCTATCACTGCACCACTCCCAAACCTGACCGTGGAGGTCGTAAAGTCCAAAGGCATTGGGGAGACAACCCCCGACATAAGTTGTGTGTCTGCGATATCGGACTAATTCCGGGGTAATAGTTTCCCCAAAATGAAATGGGGTTGTCGTACCCGCACGACAGGCATATTCCCATTCTGCTTCACTCAGGAGGCGATATTTTTTCCCGGTTTTTTGCGAGAGTTGGCCACAGAATTCCACTGCCATATCCCACGATACTTTTTCTACAGGACGTTTTTCACCTTGAAACCATGATAATGATGATGGGTTGTTTCCCATCACTGCTTGCCACTGTGCTTGGGTGAGAGGGTATTTGCCTGCAAAAAAAGCGGGTACTGTTACTTGATGCTGCGGACTTTCACAACTGTCTCTACCTTCTTCTGTTGCTGGCGAGCCCATCATAAATGTACCCCCGGGAATATAAACCATTTCCAGCACCACTTCGTTCCCTAAGTCTTCAGGAAAGAAATGAGCATAATGACGGCGACGACTGTTTTCTTTTCCTTTAGCATCAACTGTTATCACATCAAAGTCAAAAGTAGGCAAATATTTTTGGAACTGCTCTTTTAGATTTGGTTCATCTCTATCTTTCAGCAGCGAATAGGCTGCAAACTTCACCTGCATTGATTCATCTTGCAGCGCCCCAATTATTAAATCTAAACCTGCGCGCCCATGTCTGAGTGCTTCAGACAGTGCAGAAATTTTCACCTCGACAATCGGTGAAGCCAAACGACTCTTAACGCCGGGAATCCCGCCTAAGACAGCAGCACCGAGGGGGGGAGGATTTTGACCGCCGAGTACGGCATCGTATTCTCTGGGTTGATTTTGGTTTTCTGTCATTGCGCTATTTCCTAAGATGCAAACTTAGACAGCCAATTGAGCAAGTTCAATTCATGGAGAATGATTTGTCTGGCTTCGGCAATTTTTTCCCTCGCTTCATGCCAATAATCCGGCGTAGCAACAACCTCTTTAATAAATTCTACTCCTTTCTCATCCAAACTCGGCAGCCGCAGGAAACTCCCTGCAGGCAACAATTTATCGGCCGCCGAACCGCCGTAATAAATTGGCAAAGACCAAGCTAACAAAGCATCCCAAAGCTTCTCGCTGACATACCAATCATTTTCGGCATAATTTTCAATAGCTAAGTTGTAATAGTATGGTGCGACGGCGTGCCATTTATTGTTTACAGTCCCGTTTCCGCGCGCCCAAGTTGGCAAGTTTCGCCCGTAAAGGTCAAAATCTAATTCTCGTTGTTGCAGCAATTTGATAAAATCTAATCTCTGGCGGTGATTGGCGCTGCGGCTAACACCTGAAGTAATCCAAGAACAGGATTTAGTTTTCGGCAGCGCAGGCATTTCATTCAGTTCTCGAAACGAGTTAGAGTGATACCAAATCGCGGGCATATAATCTGGTTTTGGTGCGAAATTGTCTGGCCCGGAAACGTAACCGCAATAAAGTTTTGCTTGTTCGTAGTTGGCTTTGGTAATTTCAATAACTTCGGGTAATGGCGGCTCGCGGATCAGGTAAATTATGCGTTCTTTGGGGACACCGCGCAATTTGTCTCGAATGTCGTTTTCTGGATTTTTGGGGCTTGGACGGCGAATTTTGTCGAGCCATGACTGCTTTTTGGGCGGCTTGGGAAAGTCGAATTGATACATGAGTAGAAAGTCTGGTTCTGGGTGGTTGGCTAGCATTTGAATGTTGCCCCATTTGCCGAAGTTTTGGGGGGTTTGTTGCCACAGCCAGTCGCTTTGATTCATGCCTGGGTAGGTGGTGATTGTGCCGATGATTTTTGGGTTCATAATTAGTCGTATGTAGGGTGCGTCAGCTTGGGTGATTTTCGCAATAATTGATAATTTAAAAGCTGACGCACCGCACAGTTAATGGTGCGTCAGTTTTGATAATTTTATCAATTGTCTGTCGCCTGCGGACTGACGCACCCTACCAATGACTCATCCACATAACTTAAAATTCTTTCTATCCTATTTTCCCACGAAAATCGCTTGACAAAATTCAATGTTTCTGCATAACCTTCGATTTTCCTCGGATATTTTGTTAAACAATCTCGAATGCTTTGCGCGAAATGGTGCGGGTTATCCGGTTCGCACCAAGTTGCTGCTATATTTCCCGATTTAAATTCCATTAAAGATGCAATCTCCGTCGCAACAATCGGAGTTCCCGATGCCATGTAATCAAAGAATTTTAAAGGAGATGTGAACGTCGCGGCTTCTGTCAAACAGTGCGGGTGAGTCAAAACATCGGCTGCTTGCAGCAAGCTAGCCAGTTGATTTTGAGGGATGTAGCCGAGAAATTTAATGTTGTTAACTTGCTTGTCTTTTGCTAATTGCTGGTATGCTGTTACTTGGGATGAATCACCGCCCGCGATCGCAAACTGAACCAGCGGCAATTCCTCAGCCACATCCACCAACATATCAACACCTTTAAACGGGTAAAGTCCTCCCGCATAAACTGCTAAATGCTGTCTGTCATCTTCTAATAATTTCTGTCGCCAATTCTGGGCAGCTTCTGTTTGTCTCGCGAGAAACAAATGATTGAAACCGTTGTGCAGTTTAATTACTTTTTCCGGCGGCATTCCATTCTTAATCATGCTGTCTCGGACTGTATCTGCAACAGTTACGGAAATCTGAAACAGAGGATTGCGGACAATTTCTGATTCAAATTGCTTGTTTTCATGGTGGTGCTGTTCGTAGATAGCGGGAATTCCGTTTTTAACTGCTGCTTTGACAAAGTTCCAGTCGCGGGTGTGGACAATTTTAGTTGATTTAAGCAGGTGAATCGGTAAGTAGTATTTTGATACTATTGTACTGGAACTCGTCCACTTGCTGTCCCAAAGGTCGATCGGCCACGGCATCGGTAAATCTGCTACTTTTAATTTATCTTGAATATTGTAAATATTGGCAAGTTTGTCATCTGGTTTCCTGGGTTGAAAAGGAAAAAGCAAATCAACCGGATTCAAAGCACTCCAGCCTTTACGGAGGTATACCAAAACGGCTCGATAACCGAGGTTTGCTGCGGCATTAGCAGAGTGTGCAACTTGAACTAAGCTCGCTACATTGGGTTGTGGCAAGACATTTCTGGTGAAAAATACATAATATTTAGACATGGTAATTGGGAATTGGGAATTTTTCCTATTGAATGTTGACTGTTGACTGTTAACTGCCAACTGCCAACTGCCAACCGACTAATGACTAATGACTACTTTTTAACAGCCTGACGCTTAATAGTCTTTTCTATAAATTCTAAAGTCGTGAAAATATTAGCAGCAGAGTGAAATGATTCTCTGATTAACTCGTCTCTTTCTTCGGGAGAGTCTACCATTTCATCTACGAGCATTTTGAGGTAAGCTATCATGGGAGTCAGGCGAGTGCGAATTTCGTAAGAACCTCTAATTAGAGCTTCATCGCGAGCGGTTTCTTCGGCAAATTGCACTGAATACAAGCGAGTGTAGTATCCTCCTTTTGCTAGCAATTCTTCGTGGGAACCCATTTCTACTACTTGCCCGCGATCGATCACGGCGATTTTGTTGGCTTTTTGGACTGTGGAGAGGCGGTGGGCGATGACTAAGGTTGTGCGATCGCAGCTCAATTTCTCGATCGCCGCTTGCACGTACCTTTCCGAAACCGTATCCAGCGAACTCGTTGCCTCATCTAAAATTAAGATTTCCGGGTTTTGCAGCAGGGCTCTAGCAATTGAAATTCTCTGACGCTGCCCTCCCGATAAAATCACGCCCCGATCGCCAATTTGAGTATCCAGCCCCTCCGGCAACAGTTGGATAAACTCGTAAGCATTAGCTCCCTTCGCCGCTTCCACAATTTCTTCCTCAGTCGCTTGAGGCCTAGCGTAAGCAATATTTTCGCGCACAGAAGCATTAAACAAAAACGTATCTTGGCTAACAATACCCATCGCTTGTCTGAGACTTTTCAGCTCAAATTCGCGCAAATCTCTACCATCGATCGAGATATGACCTTCAGTAGGATCGTAAAATCTCGGCAGTAAATCTGCCAAAGTTGACTTCCCAGAACCCGAAGTTCCTACCAAAGCTAAAGTAGTGCCGTGAGGTAGAAATAAATCAATTCCTTGCAGAACTAAATTCTTGTGATTGGGATAACTAAAAGATATTTTATTAAAATGAATTCCCGATCGCAAATGAGTGTAAGGCACAGAACCGTTCAGCATAAATGGCTTGTCCTCGCAGCTCAAAAAATCATTAACCACCTCTACACTAGCCGAGGTATTAGCAAATTGACTGCGCCCGCTATTCAACTGTGAAATTAAAGGAATTAACCTAAAAAGTACCAATAAGTAGGTTAATAAAATTGTAGCAATAGACTCTATCTCATTCGCAAATATGGTGCGACCTATAAATACAATCAAAATTATAACTATCAAATTAACAACTTCGTTAATTGGGGCGATCGCCGCATAATTTACCTGAGCATGAAAATCCGCTTGTTCTCGCCTTTGAATTAAATACTTTATCCGCTGATACTCTCTTTCCTCGTTCCCCGTTGACTTAACCAGCCGAATCCCCGTAATCGTTTCCAGCACCCTAACCGAATAATCTTTCGACATTTCAGAAAGTAGGTGGCCAAAATGCTTGGAACGGTTAATAATATATTGATTTGCCCAAGCAACTAACGCCAGCAAAACTGTAGCTGTCACCGTCAGTTTCCACGAGATAGAAAGTAGCAGGCCCACAAACACCAAAACCGTGATTGACGTAGTAAACATTCCGATGGCCGTACCAACTGCACTAGCAGTCCGACCAATCTCTCCGCCCAATCTATTAATTAAATCCCCGACTTTTGTTTTAGAGTAAAAATCTAAATCTACTTCTAACAACAACCGCAAACCTGCTTCTCGCAAATCAAAAGTCAGAGAGCGCGTCAGAGAAGTAGCTACTAAAGTATTGATATAACTCGCAATATTTTTTAAAAAAATTGCCAGCACAATCGCCCCGGTCATCAACATTAAACGCTGATTTCCGGGCATTCCCTCAAAGGGATACATCAAAGTTTTAATTAGAGGTGGAGCACCCCGCAGCTCGATAGTTTCCTCTAAAAAACTCAAAAGCACTGGTACAATCAGAGTAGTGCTGATACCGTTGAATAAAGCGCCAGAAAAGCCCAGCATCACAGTTAAGAGAATCCTGCCGGGATATCGTCTGGCAAATTTTAGGAGTAGCTTATTGGCAGACATGAAGCATTCCCAGCTAAACAGTACGGCATCTCAAAATATTCTTGAATAACAGCCAGCTTTTCTTCCTCCCTTGAGTAGTTTTAAACTAACATTTATATACCTGCGATTATTTCTGAAAGTATCGGTTTCATTGCTTGAATACTATATTTTCTCACACATCTTTCCCTAGCTTTCATTCCTTGTAAATTAGCCGCTGTCAAGTTTTGAAATATCCATTGAATTTTTTGTGAAATTTGAGCGGGAGAACTCGGTTCGACTAAATAACCCGTTCCTCCTAAAATTGTTGGAATATCCCCGACTCGCGTAGATAAAACAGGCTTAGCCATTGCCATACCATCTGTTAGCTTGAGCGGAAACTGAGCCACGGCTGTGAGAGTTGCTCGCTGAGGAACAACGACAACATGAGCCGCCGCTACAACCGACGGCATCGTCTCCACTGGAAACCTTGGCAGTTTAATAATCCAACGCCCCCATTGTTTCACAAGTTTATCATCATAATCATCATAAGGACTCCCGCCGACGATCGCTAATTTTAAATCGGGTTCATTTAACTGTTCGAGGGCCATCAAAACATCCTCAACACCTTTGTGAGGTCGCGGCGCACCGGGAAACATTAAGATTCTATACCCGGACAAGCCGTAACGCTGTCTGCTCAATTCAGGATTGTATTTAGCAGGGTCGAACATTGCAGTATCCTTACCATTAGGCAAATATACACCACCAAAACGCTGTTGTAAAAACTCAGTATCAACGGTGACTGCATCCGCACGGTGAATGAGACCTTCCATCCACTTGAGATAGAGGGGATGATCTGGTTCTCTCAATTGACCGTTATGTTTAAAAATATCTCGATAAACTTGTTTGAAAGAGGGACGGTATTGCCATTCATCTCCTCCGTACCAGCTCAGTTCCCAGTCGTCTATATCTAAAATTATAGAGTGGCGAGTCGCCAGTTTTTTTAGCAGTGATAATCCAAAGCTTGTAGGTTTAGGTTTAACTGCATAAATAATATCCCCATCTATTTTTTTCCAAAGTTTTTGAGCATCCATTAAAAACCCCGGATAATTTTTACCCGGTATCGCACATACCGGGATGTCTCTGGGAGGAGTAGCGTACAATTCCTTGCCAAACTGAAATCCAACAACTTCTACATCACATTTAAGCTCTATCAAGACTTGAGCTAATAAAAAAGCACGAATTGCACCTCCTCCTGACAAATCGCTCACTACTAATGAAACTTTCACTGAGTATTTTGTTTAAAACATTTGTTTAATTTTCCTGCTTAACCGAGCTTTTGTCAAGGCTATGGGGACTCACGCACTCCCGACCAAAGCAACCAGATTTTTAAGCAGGGGAAAGGGCGGCAACGCGTCTTTTGGTCAAAAAACACAATAATGAACCCAAGACTGTTATTCAAGCCAGCAATAATTCTTCTAGGTAAATTTTCGGATATGTTGAAGCTAATTTTTTTGTGTTTGGGCAAAACTTTGTTGCTTTTGATGCAGTTTGCCAACAAACTTTAATTATTTTAAACGCCAGGGATTGTTAAGTTGATTTGGTAAAAATATTTTAGCCATGCGATCGACTATTCTAGTAAAGAGCGATCGCGTCACGTTCTTCGCGTACTGAGGGCGGTAAGGATAAGTGCAGTGCATTACTTTAATCGGTTTGTCGATCGTATAAACATCTTTCCACTTATCCAAGTAGTTGTAAACCGGGGACAAAGTTGTCATTTTCGGTTTCACCGATTCAACAGCAGCAGCAAAAGCGCCCTGGTCTTTCAACAGTAGCACATTTTGATGCGCCACTACCATATCGAAATATTTCTTAAAATTTATAAACAATTCCTGAGTTTTACCGCTTTTCGTAAAAGCTATAAATCCGCCATTGTATTGAATGCTATTTTCATGTAATGGCAACCCGACAGACTGCAAAGTTGACAGAATATCCTGCTTGACTCTTAATAAATTTGCCGCTTTAGGAATTGCAGGCTGCACGTCTTCTGTTATCAGCAAATCTACTTCATCAAGATAGTCAAAAACTTCATATATTGGCGACAGCAAACAAATATCGCAGTCCAGATAAATAGTTTTCTCAAAAGGAGATTGTTGATGCAAAGCCAGCTTAGCTTGTCGCGATGCTAAAACAGGATTTTCGTGTTTCGGTGCGGCCTGCAATCTCACATTTCCGAACACCCAAAGTAAAGGATATAAAAATCGCGGAATTCTATCTATTAAAATAATAATTGGTTCGCGGTGAAATTTCCTGACTGAGGCTAGAAAATGTATGCAGTCTTGAAATGAGTACAATCCAATTAAAATGGTGATAAATCCTCTATCCATATCTTTTTTCTAACGATAGTAAAAATTGAAATTTAACAAGGCAATTAACTGTGTTTTTAATAACCGATAGAGATATTGCCAATGCTCAAACTGCAATTTATCCGCAACTTTATCCCAAAAGGTTCTTACTTGATTTTTTTGCCAGTCCCAATGAGCAAAAGAATGATCCATAATTTGAGCTAGTTCCTGCCAGCCGTCATTACGAATATTCCACCCAACTTTAGCAGATGCTAACCCAATGGGATTGCCGTCTTTTGTTTTGACTTTTTGCACTTCAAAAAATCTTCCAATCTTTCCCCATTCTTGAATAAACTGAATTTCTTTCCCACAATCTCTCGCAATTACGAACAAATTCTCTTGAACAAAACTTACATTTTTTAATGATATTTCTAGCTTTTTTGCTAATTTATGAATTGCCTCTCTTCTCCCCGGCAATGATTGATTTGGTGGATGTTCTAGAATGGGAATAAACCCTTTACAAGTAATTCCTGACATCCATTCTCTCTCCGGCACTTTTCCTAGAATTCTTGTATCTGCATCCACAAAAATTGCCACGCGGCATAATTCTAAGGCTTTTTTTAGTGCAAATCGTTTATCATTATAACAATAATCTACACCTTCGCGGCTTTTTTTAAAGGCGAAAACATTCGTCAAATTTTGAAAGTCCTTTGGGTAGTCAGTACAAACAACTAGCATCGTCCCTAGAGAATGACTTTCTAAGTCTGCTGCTAGTTGTTTGGCTAATTCGCGATACTTTTTTCCAAAAGCTAAGGTGCAAAAACAAAAATCTTTGTGACTGTTTAACATTATTTTTGACTCAATTTTTGCACTTTTTTTATTTGAGTTTATGCTAACTGTGACGCTTTTGGTGCCACTGCCAAGCATGGGAGATAATGTTCTTAATGTCGGGATATTCTGGAGACCAACCCAAGATTTCGATCGCCTTTTTGCTGCTGCCAACTAAAGCAGGCGGGTCGCCCGGACGCCGATCGCACTCAACAGCCTTAATCTCTTTTCCCGTCACTTGGCGAGCCGTTTCTATCACCTCTTTCACCGAAAACCCGCCGCCGTTGCCCAAATTAAAGAAATCAGATTGGCCACCATTGAGCAAATATTCTAAGCCCAAAATGTGAGCAGACGCCAAATCGTTAACGTGAATGTAATCCCGGATGCAAGTACCGTCAGGAGTCTCGTAATCCGTGCCAAAAATCGCGATCGAATCTCGTTTACCCAAAGCCGCGAACAACACCAGCGGGATCAGGTGAGTTTCTGGATTGTGATCCTCTCCTAACAACCCGTTAGGGTCAGCCCCAGCCGCGTTAAAATAGCGGAAACAAACAGACTTGAAATCATACGCAGCGTCAAAATCCGACAAAATCCGTTCTACCATTAACTTAGTAGCACCGTAGGGATTGATCGGATTTTGCGGGTGGTCTTCTGTGAGCGGAATTTTGTGCGGTACACCGTAAGTCGCGCAAGTAGAAGAAAACACAAATTTCTTCACCCCAGCAGCGATCATTGCTTCCAAGAGCGTAATAGTGCCGATGACATTGTTGCGATAATATTTAGCTGGGTCGGTAACAGATTCGCCCACGTAAGCGTAAGCAGAAAAGTGCATTACAGCATCAATCTTGTGCGTAGCAAACAAGTTATCGAGAAGAGTGCGATCGTTCGTGTCGCCAACTACTAACTCCACCTGCAAAGCCCGATCTACTAAATCTCTGTGACCGTAAACTAAATTATCCAAAATCACCACACCGTAACCGGCGTTTTTCAGCGCTAATACTGCGTGAGAGCCAATATATCCAGCTCCGCCCGTCACCAAAATAGTTGGTTTTTCTGCACTCATTTTATTCTGCCTGTTTTTGTAGCTGCAAGAAGTCTGGTAGGGATTTTACAATTTCAATCGATAAACTTGAGGCGACCAATTTGGATATAATCAAATATCCGATTGATTTGATGTCGATCCTCTTCTGAAATTTTATCATCTGACAGGATAGCCGAAGTCAAAACTAAATGTTCCCTGCGAGTTATCTTCCCAGACGCTAAAATCCGATCGACTTTTTGAGAAATTGTTAAGTTTGATTTGTTGTGAGATGTTCGCATTTATTCGATCGCTTTTATGCCAGAATAGTTAAAGCCGATTGTAGTTATTGACTCAAAACTGGTGCGTACTCGACCGCCAATCAATTTGCTGGCACAGCAGAAATAACGGATCGGAGTTTTACATCCCAAGTTTTACATCCCAAGTTTTACATCCCAAGTTTTACATCCCAAGTTTTACATCCCAAGTTTTACATCCCAAGATAGATATGCGAACTTAATAAATCTGCAATCAGCCTTCGGATAGCGTTCAGAGTAACTTAAGTATATAATATTTTTCCGAGAGAGGCACTTTTCTATGCAGGTTTATCGGCTTCCGGTACTGTCCGACAATTACATTTTTTTGCTGCACGACCCCGATCGCCGCACCGCAGCAGTCGTCGATCCAGCACGCTCGCAGCCAGTATTAGAGCAACTGCGATCGCTCGGAGCCGAATTAACCGCAATTTTCATTACCCACCACCACAGCGACCACGTAGGCGGCAATCAGGAACTGATCGATCGTTTTCCCCAAATTAAAGTTTACGGCGGCGCAGAAGACCGAGGCAGAATACCCGGACAGCAAGTGTTTTTACAAGCGGGCGATCGAGTTTCTTTCGCCAACAGAACCGCCGAAGTCTTCTTCCTACCCGGCCACACAAAAGCTCACATCGCCTACTATTTCCCCCCCAGCAACCCCAGCGAAACCGGCGAGTTGTTTTGCGGCGACACCTTATTTGCCGGAGGCTGCGGCAGGCTCAAAGAAGGCACTCCCGCCCAAATGTTAGCCTCTCTGCGGCAACTGCGAAACTTGCCCGATAGTACGAGAGTCTGGTGCGCCCACGAATACACGCTGAACAACCTGCAATTTGCCTTGAGTGTGGATCGCGACAATCCCGAATTACAGCAGCGCTTCGCCGAAGTCAAAGAAGCGCGCAGTCGATCGCAACCTACAATACCATCATCGATCGGCCTCGAAAAAAGCACAAACCCGTTTTTGCGCTGGGATTTTCCCAACCTCCAATCAGCCGCCAACACCTCCGATCCAGTGCAAACCTTCGCTCGATTGCGCGGCATGAAAGACCAATTTTGACCCCCTCGCATCCAGGATACCCGCCACGTGATTCATCTCGCGCAAGTCAATGCTTCAATTCTAAAATCTAAAATCTAAAATCTAAAATTGATTGACCTTAACGTTTTTTTCTCTTCAGGTAACTCTTAAACTTGAGTATCGGTTCCCTCAACCACTGGCCAAACGATCTGTATTTTATCTTAAAGCTCGACAGCCAATTAAACTTCTTGGGAATTTTGTCCACTTCGTCCTTAAACGGTGTCTGAGACAACATATCGAGCCATAATTGATTGGGGGTTGAGCTTTCCCACGGTTTCGGTCTTGACATAAAGTGCATCACTTTACTTGACATATCATCAGTCTTGTGGTTGTTCCAGATTTGGTCTAATTGCTTCCACCTTCCCGCTAAAAATGAATTTAATGCACCCTGATCGTGATCCACCCAAAGGTTTAATCGAGCGTTTTCCATCAACTTTTCTGACAGTTGCTCTTCCTCCCAAATCTTCATGTTGTAAACTAAAACGCCAGCATTGAAATAAGGGTTTCGATCTTGAGAATTGTTCGGATTTCCCCAGACGTTGGGTGCGGCTGCTATCGGCATTTTTTTAATATCTAGGTTCCACAGCGCCTCTAAACTTCCCAGAACGATCGTGTCGCTGTCGAGCCAAATCAGCCTTTCTGTTTCCTTGGTATATTTTTGCGGCTCCAATCTAACGTAAGTAAGTTTAGAACCTGACAGGGAAAGCAGTTGGTCGTAACTAGATTGCAATTCTTGCCATTCAATCTGGTATTTGCAGCAATTCTGTAACTGTTCCTTTTGCTGTGGATCTATGCCAGTAGATACAATGGTAATTTTTACCTGCTCTTGTCCTGATTTACTAACATTCAAATCTATAGACTTAAGAAGTGCTGCCAACCCCAGAATATAGTTGCGATCGCCGGCGATGAATATGTGCATAGGATTAAGTTTGTGAAATTAACAAAGGTAAAAGGCGCGCGGTCAATCGATTAAAGAATTGAAGCATTCACTTGCGCGAAATAAATACGTTCGGCAAGTTTCTCGGATACAGGTTTTTTATTTATGGACGGATGAATCACGTGGCGGGTATCCTGGATGCGGGAATTGTCAAACTTGACACAAACGTCGGCACAGCAGGAAGCAGGCGGCCCTGTATGGGGTAAATACGATCGCCCGTTTACCGTTGAGACGAACATAACCTTGCCTAAATTTACCATCGGGTTTACACGAAACCGAGTTTTTAAGTAGGTAGGCGCAAATAAAGTTTACCACAATGTAAGGCGGGCCTAACAAGAGGGATTGCTTCGTTTCACTCGCTGCAAGAGAGGGCTGATGTATTGTCAAGCTTAATCCACTTATTTACCTGTGTGCAAGTGCCATCTGTTCGCGCGAAAACCAGCAACAGCCGTTGGTAATATGCAGCAACACGGAAAACTGATGAGAGGGACTAACCTGGTATTTGAAACAGCCAGAAAATTCCCCGTCGCCTCTGCCGAATCCCGCAAATGGTTAAGACGTGGGACTCTACGATAAAATAAATTGTCTAGATATCGATATTACCGCAGAACGATCGACATCCATCTTAGGTTTGAAGTGTCACCCTGCTCAAATCACAAGTTCCTCTGGTTACTTCCCTATTATTGAGGGCGATTTGCTTTGCTAAAAGTAAAATGAGCGTTGTTAGAAACTGATGCAAAACCCAGGCAATACTGAACCCCAAGCAAAAATCGACCCCTCTGTTTCAACGGATTTTAACAAAGCGTTTTACCCAGCCGCGCCTTTAGCAACTGATGTAGGGATGGTTCTGCAATTGGCAGATGGTAGCATTCAGGGGTGCAATTCTCACGCCCAGGATCTGTTGGGGATGACAGCAGAACAGATGCTCTTATGCACTTCAATCAACAGTCGCTGGCAGACTCTGCGTGAAGATAGCTCGGATTTTCCCGGAGAGACGCATCCGGCGATGGTGGCGCTGCAAACCGGGCAGCCGTGTTTAAATGTCATCATGGGCTTCGATCGGCCACAGGGAGAATTGATTTGGCTGACGCTCAATTCTCAACCTTTATTTCAGGCAGATCGATCGACTCCCTATGCGGTAGTAACAACCTTCACTCCTATCGTTCAACAAAAGTCCGAACCAGTTGGTAACGCGCCCGCGCCACAACTCTCAGACACCCTCGAAAGTATTTCGGACGGGTTCTTTGCATTGGATCGAGACTGGCGATTTACCTACCTCAATTCGCAAGCAGCGCGGTGGCTGAATCGACCCTCGAAAGATTTGATTGGCAATAGCATTTGGGAAGAGTTTCCCGAATCAGTGGGCAGTTTGTTTGAACAGGAATATCGCAACGCCGCCACCTTCCAAGTTACAGTTAGTTTTGAATCTTTTTATCCGCCGCTCAATGCTTGGTATGCGGTACGTGCTTATCCCATCCCATCGGGGCTGGCCGTTTATTTTCAAGATGTGACTCAGCAGAAGGCCGATCGGGCTGTTTTTATTCAACAAGCGCAAACGGCACATCAACAACTAGCAGAAATCGAGGCGATTTATGCTAGTGCGCCGATCGGACTTTGCTTTGTCGATACCGAGTTGCGGTTTGTCCGCCTCAACGATCGGCTAGCAGAAATTAACGGAGTTCCAGCCGCCGCCCACATCGGCAAAACATTGCGCCAAATCTTACCAGAAATGGCAGATGATTTAGAGCCGCTTTACCGACAAGTTATTGAAACTAAAGTTCCACTCCAACAGCTCGAACTTCGCAGGACGAACTCAGCACAGCCAGAACAAGAACAGGATTGGCTGTTGAGTCTCTATCCCCTGAAAGCCGAGGACGATCGCGTTCTGGGCGTGAATGTAACGGTGCATGAAATTACCGAACGCAATGCTACCAAAAAAGAAATTCAACGCCTCAACCAAGAACTAGAACGGCGAGTTAATGAACTGCAATCGATACTTGATGCTGTACCCGTCGGCATTACGATCGCCCGCGACCCGCAGTGTAAAGTAATTCGCCCTAACCGATTTGCCCAGTCGATGTTGATAGTGCCGCCCGATACAAATGTTTCGGGAACCGGAGAGCAAGCCGCAGCCCTTCCGTTTAGACGATTCCGCAACGGAGAAGAAATTCCCGGAGAACAATTGCCAATGCAAGTAGCTGCGGCTTCCGGCGTCGAAGTGCGAGATGTGGAAATTCAAATGGTGCGCGAGGACGGGGTAGCCTTTGATTGGTTGGTGAATGCGGTGCCGTTATTTGACGAACAGGGCGCAGTTCGAGGCTGTGTCGCGGCCTTTATGGATATTAGCGATCGCAAACGCACTGAAGAAGAACTGCAGCAAAAGAATGCGATTTTGAATCTGATTAACGAGTCAGCGCCCACGCCAATTTTTGTTAAAGATCGAGAAGGACGGATTATTTATGCAAATCCAGCCACGCTGGACGTACTCGGAAAACCTGCTGCTGAAGTAATTGGCCGGCGCGATCGCGATTTATACCCAATAGCAGAACTTGGAGCCACAGTCACGGACAACGATCGGCGCATTATGGAATCCGGCAAAACAGAAGTCGTCGAAGAATCTCCCGATGGCATTCGGACATTCGTGGCCATGAAAGCTCCCTATCGCAATCAGGCAGGAGAAGTCATCGGCTTGATTGGCATCTCCAACGACATCACAAATCGCAAACGAGCAGAAGTCGCCCGGGAAGAACAAACTAAGTTACTGCAAGTCATCATTGACAGCATTGGCGATGGTTTAATTTTGGCCAACCAACAAGGGGAGTTTGTGTTGTTTAACCGAGCTGCCGTAGGAATATTCGGTCAGCTATCGAATGAAAAATCTTGTGAGGAATGGTCGAGCACCTACGGACTATTTTTGGCAGATAAAAAAACTTTCTTCCCCGACGCTGAACTACCTCTAGCCAGAGCAATCAAAGGTGAATATGTCAACGATGTAGAGGTATTTGTCCGCCGCGAAGATTCCGAAGGTCGCTGGATCAGTATCAGCGGTTATCCGGTAGTTGATACTAGCAGCGAAATCAACGGCGGAGTCGTTGTCTGTCGGGATATCACAGAACGCAAACAAGCAGAAGCAGCGCTGCTTGAGAGCGAAGAACGATTCCGCACTATGGCTAACAACGCTCCTTTTATGGTATGGGTAACAGACTCCACAGGCTATTGCACTTTCTTGAGCGACAACTGGTATGAATTCACAGGTCAAACTGAGGAAACAGGTTTGGGATTGGGTTGGGTAAACGCGCTGCATCCAGAAGACCGAGAACAGGTCAAGAACGCATTTTTGACCGCCAACGAACGCCAGGAACATTTCCGCGTGGAATATCGCGTCGGGCGTAAGGATGGCGGATATTCTTGGGCGATCGATGCTGCTGCTCCCAGATTTTCCGAAAGCGGACAATTTGAGGGTTATATCGGCTCTGTAATCGACATTACAGAGCGCAAACAAGTGGAAACCGAGCGCGATATAGTTCTCCAATTAGAACAAACTGCCCGCGCGGAAGCGGAGCGAGCTAACCGCATTAAAGACGAATTTCTGGCGGTGCTTTCTCACGAGTTGCGATCGCCCCTGAATCCGATTTTAGGCTGGTCGCAACTGCTCGTCGGCGGCAAGCTGAACGCGAATCAAAGTGCCAAGGCTTTTGAGACGATCGAGCGCAACGCCAGACTGCAATCTCAATTAATCGAAGATTTGCTTGACGTGTCTCGGATTCTGCAAGGAAAACTCAGATTGAATGTTGCTCCGGTGAATCTGGCAACCATTATTCCCTCTGCTGTGGAAACCGTGCAATTAGCAGCAGAAGCTAAAAAAATTCAAATCCAAACAATCTTAAATACCGATGTCGGGCAAGTTCTCGGCGATACAAGTCGCTTGCAGCAAATTGTGTGGAATTTGTTATCAAATGCGGTGAAATTCACGCCTGAAGGCGGTAGAGTTGAAGTTCGATTAGGGCAAATCGCACGCCAAGCTCAAATTCAAGTCACAGACACTGGCAAAGGCATTCTTCCCGATTTCTTGCCTTATGTTTTTGACCATTTCCGACAAGAAGATGGCGCTACAACTCGCAAATTTGGCGGCTTGGGACTGGGATTGGCGATCGTCCGCCAACTCGTCGAACTTCACGGCGGAACGGTGTTTGCAGAAAGCGCAGGAGAAGGTCAAGGAGCGACGTTTACGGTGAGATTACCGCTATTAAATGATGATTCTAGAAGGCAGGAGGAGAAAGCTGTCAATGGGGCTGCTAGTCCCGAACTCTCATCCTTGCCGTTAGCTGGATTGAGAATTTTAGTGGTAGATGATGAACTCGACTCGCGAGATTTTGTCGCTTTCGTGCTTGAGGAAGCGGGTGCAGAGGTGATTTCCCTGTCATCTGCTGCTGAGGTGCTACAGTCGATCGAACAAACTGCACCGGATTTGCTCGTCAGCGACATCGGAATGCCCCAGATGGACGGGTATATGTTGATAAATCGCATCCGCACTCAGCTTGCGCCTGAGTATCGGCAGTTGTTGGCGATCGCCTTAACGGCCTATGCTGGAGAAGCGAACGAGCGCCAAGTTTTGCAAGCCGGATTTGACAAACACTTAGCCAAGCCGATCGATCCGACCCAGTTAGTTGCTACTGTAGCGAGATCGATCGTCGCCCAGCGCCTGAAAAATAAAGCCTGAGCGCTCGGTAAGACATTGCACGGTAGTTGATTTGGCTCATTACAGCACCCCCGTTTTGCGTAATTTCAAACTGAATTTGCCCGTTAAAAATATTATCCTTGTTTCTTCCGTCGAACCTAGAATCTCGAACCTCGAATCTCAACATCCATCCGTTACATCCGTTACATCCGTTACATCCGCTACATAATCCGTTGCCTAACTCCCTTGCGATCGCCCCTAAAACTTCGCTATTATAAAAAGTTGCAGTTAAAACCCCACAACCCACGATCATGGCCAAGCGCGTTCAATTAGTTTTAAATAAAGATGTCAGCAAACTCGGCAAAGCTGGCGACGTAGTAGAAGTAGCCCCAGGCTACGCCCGCAACTATCTAGTACCCCAAGGAATGGGATTTAGAGCCACTCCGGGCATTCTCAAGCAAGCAGAGCGCCGCCGTGAAGAAGAAAGACTGCGCCAGCTAGAGCTCAAGCAGCAAGCTGAAGTCCGCAAAACCGCCCTCCAATCGGCTGGGCCTTTCATTATCTCCAAGCAAGTTGGCGAAGGAGACGCGATTTTTGGTACTGTCACCAACCAAGAAGTAGCAGAATTGATTTTCAACTCTACCAGTCAAGAAGTCGATCGGCGCGGCATCACCCTACCCGAAATTCGCCAAACTGGTACATACAAAGCTGAAATCAAACTACACGCCGAAGTTACCGCCGAAGTTGATATTCAAGTTGTTCCAATGTAATTAAGAGTTGTCAGTCATTAGTTGTTAGTCATCAGTCATTAGCTAACAACTAAGCACTGCTAAGTAAGGAACTCAATAACGCTAACTTGCAGATTGAGAACCGGAGCATCTCTCCAGAGAGTAAGAAGCATTTTTTCAGGAGTGCGAGATCGAGAGAGCGTGAGTCTGGTATAAACGCGAGCTCGCGACAGAGCGCACTCCTACAAAACCTTACACTGATAATAACTAATGACCCCGCCGGAAAAACTGACACAAGCCCCGACGCTCATGAGAGTCGAACCTAAAATTTTAGGATCTTGTTCAAGCTCCCAGATTCATCTGTAGAGTAAATCTAAAATCTTTAATCTAAAATCTAAAATCGACTGACTGAGGACTATTGACAAATGAGCGATTTGATGCCGACAAATATAGAGGCAGAAGAAGCAATTTTGGGCGGGATTTTAATTGACCCCGAAGCTATTTCCCGAATTGCCGAACTTCTGCGACCGGAGTTTTTTGCCATCACCGCTCATCAAGTCATTTATCGATCGGCATTAGCGCTATTTTTACAGGGTCAACCTACCGATTTAATGACGGTAACTACTGCGCTAACCGACCGCAACCAGTTAGAGCAAGTAGGAGGACTAACTAAATTAGCACAATTAGTCGATCGCACAGTTTCCGCAGTCAACATCGACCAATATGCAGTTTTAGTTGAAGACAAATATCAGCGCCGGAAATTAATCGAAGCTGGCAACAACATAGTACAGTTAGGTTACGAGACGGCAACACCACTAGAAACCGTCTTAGACCGCGCCGAACAAGAAATTTTTAGCATAACTCAAGAACGCCCGCAACAGGATTTAGTGTCGATCGGCGAAACACTAAACCAAACATTTCAAGACCTAGAAAATCGCAATGAAGGCCTCACACTTCCCGGTATTCCCTGCGGTTTCTATGACTTAGATGCTATGACAGGAGGCTTTCAGCGATCGGATTTAATCATCGTTGCTGCTAGGCCGGCGATGGGCAAATGCCAGGAAAAAAACACCTTAATTGTAGGAGCTGATGGAAGCCTTTCTACTATACAACAAATCTATTATAAACGTCAAGCAGAATTACTAACTTTAGGAAAAGATTGGAAGTTTCATCTAACTATACCATCGGCTTTTATAGATGATGGAATTAAGCCTGTATTTCGCGTCACAACCAGATTGGGACGATTTATAGAAACTACAATTACACACCCATTTTTAACAATTAAGGGTTGGCGACAGTTGGCGGAAATACAAGCAGGCGATAAGATTGCTGTACCTCGCCGGATGAATGTTTTTGGTCGAGAAACCATCCGCGACTGTGAAGTTAAGCTATTAGCTTATCTAATTGGCGACGGGTGTTTGACACAGAGTGCGCCACGCTTCACCAATGGAAATACTGCTATACTGCAAGACTTTGCTGAAGCTGCTAGTAGCTTCGGAGGTCTGAAACTACGCTTCAGGGCTCAAGGGAGACGCACACCAGAATATTATATCATTGGCGATCGAGAAGGTTATATAGAGAGAATAGACTTCTTTGCTTGCAATCTACAGAGAGAGCTTGAAAAACGACATTTATTGGTTGAAGAATTCGCTCAAAAATTGCAAATTTTACCAGTTTTAGCCTCATCTTGGGTACAAGGCACGGCATTCCCAAAGCGAGAATTATTTAGTCGCGTCTGTGAATATCTAGAAGTAGACCCCGAAGAGTTGGTCGAACCAGGAATGGAGGCTATTAATATTAAGCATAGAAATCCGCTGAGATACTGGTTAGAAAAGTTAGGTCTGATGGGAAAAAATGCTCACCAGAAAACAGTACCAGATATAGTTTTTAAATTAGAACGATCGCAAGTTGCCCTTTTTCTCAACCGCCTCTTTTCAACAGACGGCTGGGCAACCGTGCTTACCAGCGGTCAATCTCAACTAGGCTACTGTTCTGTCAGCGAACAACTAGCCAGACAGGTACAGCATCTACTGCTGAGATTTGGCATCATTGCTGCCCTCAAAAAGCGTTCTGTCAAATACAAAAATACTCGCAGACCAGCTTGGCAAATCGATATTACTGACGCCAAATCTATCAAAACATTCATATCAGAAATTGGCATTTTTGGCAAAGATGTAGCATTATTTAAAGTAAAAGAAGCATTAGAAAATAAAGAATACCAAACTAACCGCGATTTAATTCCTGTCGAGGCTTGGGAATACCTAGCATTAGCAAAAGGCAACGAATCTTGGGCATCCTTAGCAAAACGCGCAGGTATCAAAGGTCATTCAAATATCCACGTTGGTAAACGTGCGCTGTCCAGGGAAAGATTTTTAGTTTTAGCAACTGCTTTAGATAATTTATGGCTGAAACAACTGGCAGATAGCGAGGTTTACTGGGATGAAATAGTTTCTATCGAACCGATGGGAAACAAGCAAGTCTACGACTTAACTATCCCGGAGACGCACAATTTTGTGGCTAACGATATCTGCGTTCACAATACAGCTTTCTGTACCAACATCGCCCACCACATCGCCGCCGGACAGCAGAAATTACCGGTTGCCATTTTCAGTTTAGAAATGTCGAAAGAACAGCTAGTGCAGCGTATCCTGTCCAGCGAAGCTAAAATAGAAAGTAACAGGTTGCGATCGGGTAGAATCAGTCAAAACGAATGGGAACCCATCAGTACAGCCATTGGCAATTTATCAGAACTACCGCTGTTTATTGACGATACTCCCAATATTACCGTCACAGAAATACGATCGAAAGTCCGCCGCCTCCAAGCAGAACAAGGCGGAACCCTAGGATTAGTATTGCTAGATTACCTGCAATTAATGGAAGGTAGCAGCGACAACCGCGTGCAAGAACTATCTCGAATTACCAGAAGTCTTAAAGGTTTAGCCCGGGAACTCAACGTGCCGATTATTGCCTTATCTCAGTTGAGTCGGGGTGTGGAAGCGAGGACAAACAAGCGGCCGATGATGTCTGATTTGAGAGAAAGCGGCTGCTTAACAGGTGATAGTTTGGTAATGCTAGCAGATACTGGTGTCCGCGTACCCATTCGTGAATTAATAGGAAAATCAGGCTTCACAGTTTGGGCGCTCAATGAAGCCACCATGCAGTTAGAAAAAGCCGTTGTTAGCAATGCCTTTGCTACAGGTGTTAAGCCTGTACTACGACTGCAAACTCGTTTGGGACGGGCAATTAGAGCCACTGGCAATCATAAGTTCTTAACCATTCACGGCTGGCGGCGATTGGACGAGTTAAAAATAGGCGACCGCATTGCCCTACCTAGATACGTATCAAGTTCCTTCATCCAATCGATGGACAATGCCGAAATAGCCTTGCTAGGACACATGATTGGAGACGGATGTACTCTTCCTCGACACGTTATTCAATACACTACTAGAGAGGAAGATTTAGCCAATACAGTTGCAAATCTTGCAATAGAAGTCTTTGGAGAGCGAATCATACCTCGTATTTGTAAAGAACGTGATTGGTATCAAGTTTATCTTCCTGCCGCCTATCATCTCACACATAATGTGAGGAATCCTGTAACTGAATGGCTAGATGCTTTGGGTGTTTTTGGTCTGCGTTCTCACCAGAAGTTTGTCCCTAATCAAATATTTGAGCAGCCTCAAGAAGCAATAGCTTTATTTTTACGCCATCTTTGGTGTACTGATGGTTGCATAAAAACAGGTAGGGGTAAATGTCATTACCCTAGTGTTTACTATGCTTCCAGTAGTGAAAAATTGGCAATAGATGTTCAGTCACTCTTACTCAGACTTGGTATCAATGCCCGCTTATTTTTAAGCCCCCAGCCAGGGAAAGGGCGAGATCAACATCAAGTTTGGGTAACAGGAAGACCTGATTTAGATAAGTTTATTCATTTGATTGGTGCAGTAGGTAACTATAAACAGCAAGCTCTAACAGAAATTGCCGAATACATTGAAATTCGTTCTAGCAATACTAATAGAGATGTCATACCGCGTGAGGTGTGGAAAATGTATGCTGTTCCTGCTATGCAGCAATCTGGTTTAACTACACGCCAGATGCAAGCACAGCTTGGCAACTTATATTGTGGTACAACCCTTTACAAACACAACCTTGGTCGGGAACGAGCATTCAGATTAGCTACAATTGTTAAATGTGATGAACTTGTCCTCTTATCTAAGAGCGATATTTACTGGGATGAAATCGCCTCAATAGAAGTTGATGGCGAAGCTGAGGTTTACGATTTAACAGTGCCTGCACTGCATAATTTTGTCGCTAATGACATCATAGTTCACAACTCGATCGAACAAGACGCGGATTTAGTAATTATGCTCTACCGCGATGAATATTACAACCCTGATTCGCCCGATCGCCAAATTGCAGAAGTAATTATTACCAAACACAGAAACGGGCCCACAGGAATCATCAAACTATTATTTGACGCCCAATATACCTGCTTTCGCAATCTGGCATCTCCGAAGCGATCGTAAATCCACCAGAACATACACAGAAACCCGGTTTCTTAAAAAAAACCGAGTTTCTAAACACCGTAAAAGTTTTACGTTGAATGATATTGACCTACCTAGCCAGCGATTTTCAACAATTCCACATCAAAAATCAGCGTAGCATTAGGAGGAATAACCCCGCCCGCACCGCGAGCACCGTAACCGAGTTCAGGGGGAATAATCAACTTGCGGCGGTCTCCAACTTTCATCGTACCGACACCTTCATCCCAACCCTTAATTACTTGACCCACGCCAATTTTGAACTCAAAAGGAGAATTGCGATCGCGCGAACTGTCAAACTTCGTGCCATCCTCCAAAGTTCCAGTGTAGTGCACCACAACCCTCTGCCCGGTTTTGGGAGTCGCCCCATTACCCTCTTTCAATTCAACATATTTTAGACCGGAATCGGTGGTGACAGTTTTCTCAGTATTATCAGTCATGTTATTGCCAGCGATAGTAGCTGGTACCTCTAGTAAAGTAGCATCAGCTACTAGCAAGCTATTTTCATTCAAAGACTGCGCTGACAAATTCTCGATAGCAGTATCGGGTAAAAGATTGTTCAATTCGGCTGCAACTGCTTGGGATCCAGAACCGCCCATTTGAGCGACTATCAAAAACAAAAAGCAAACCAGCATTACTCCCAAGCTGACTAAAACTCCTCGCAAAATTTATCCTCCTAATACTTTTAACCGCGATATCTCAGATATCTAAGACATCTAGTACAACAAGAAATACCAAATTTTATCTGAACTTTTCCACCAAAAAAGGGCTGGTATCAGATAATTTTAAAGGCAAAAGTATGAAGTCAAAATGTTTGTAATTCTACATAAATGGCTTCTACCTAAGTGCCTTTTTTAGCCTTCTGCCTTCGGATGACAATCTTATCACAAGATAGCAGCGAACTCCTCGCGGGCGTTAGCGAAGCTTGCAGAAGAGGATCGAACTCAGCGCCAGTTACGGTTTTCTAAATCCCGTATCTGACGTTCCAAACGATCGAGCCTTCCCCGCAACTCATCCATTTCGGACTGTCGGGGGACTCCCATATCTTGCAGCATATTCCGTAGTTGCCGCTGCAACTGCGTCTCCCAATTGCCCTGTTCAGACTTGATGTGCTCGGTCATGTCATCGACAAAGGTTTTGGCTTGCTCGGGATTGATTTTGCCATCTTTGACCCATTGCTCGCTGACTTCCTGCAATTTCTCTGCCACCAGAGAGGTAGTACCAATGCCCAGCATTACCAGTTGTTTGAGTAAGTTGCTATTGTTATCCATAGATTTTTCCTAATGTTTGCCCTTTCATACCCGATCGGCTCAGGTCGCCTGCAGTCGCTGCGAAACCATCTGTAAACTTAAAGTTACATCAGCGCACACCTACCTTTCTATTTTGGAGCATCCAGCCACCTGATGGCGAGCCGATCGCGCATTCTCGGCGTTCGGAAAACCCGCTAATGAGCCTACCCACCACATTACCCCATAACCCTGCTGTCTATGCCTGATTGCCCCCGCTGTCACCAACCTGTAGACGCCCTCGCCCTCGCCTGTCTGCACTGCAAAATCCCCCTCAAAGCTTTCGGTCATCCGGGTATCCCTCTTTATCGATCGAAACCCGAAGAATTTCTGTGTACTACCTGTATTTATCACGCAGACGACACTTGCAACTACCCGCAGCGTCCCTTTGCCAAAGAATGCACGCTTTATCACGATCGAGCTGAGCCACTTGTGCCGCAGACGATCCCTTACAGCAGCGGCGACGGGCTGCAATCGATCAAAAATTGGTGTCAGCGCCATCTGGTTTGGTTAGCATTATTAGGTTTAATTATTATTAGCATTGCTCTGTCGATTTAATCTCACATCTTGCACCATTCTGAAGAACAGGCTTTTCGGCCTGTTCCACAAAAAAATCTACTCTTTGTGGAACAGGCCGAAAAGCCTGTTCCTAAAAGGCTTATTGACAATGGTGCAACATCTCAGTTTAATCGGATTGTACAAAGCGTAGAATAGAGATATCTCTGTTAATCTGGGTTGCTCTATTATTCTCTAAATTATTCATGAGCTACGTATTCGGCATCGACGGCGGGGGAACTAAAACTATCTGCCTTTTAATGGATGACAACCACCTTGTTTTAGGACGGGGTGAAGCAGGGCCGTCAAATTATCAAACCCTGGGAATTGAGACAGCAAAACAATCCATCCAATTGGCGATCGAACGAGCAGTTCTGTCCGCTAAAATCGAGACGAATAGCAATCTCAACATAGAAGCAATTGGTCTGGGACTAGCAGGAGTCGGGCGTCCAAAAGATCGTGAAATAGTGCAATTTGTAGTGCAGAACTTGCAGTTGACGAATACTTTACCAGTAACCCGATCGTTCCTGCCCAGGAATATAGTAATTAGCAGCGACTGCGCGATCGCACTTGCTGGCGGTACAGGTTATCCAGTAGGTATCGCCGTTATTTCAGGAACAGGTTCGATTGTTTTTGGGCAAAACCGTCAAGGAAAAACTAAACGAGTCGGCGGTTGGGGATATATTTTAGGCGATGAAGGCAGCGGGTATAACATCGCCCTTGAGGGTTTGCAAGCTGCTTTGAAGTTCTATGACGGACGCGAAGATTTTACCGCGCTGGCGGAAAAATTTCAAAAGCATTTAGGCCTCAATAACTTAGAAGAATTGGTAGAAGTTGTTTACGGGCGCGGTTGGGGAGTCAAAGAAATTGCAGCTTTAGCGCCGATTGTCGATCGAGCCGCAGCAGAGGGCGATCGCGTCGCTGACTGCATTATCAATAATGCTGTGGCAGAATTAACCTATTCCACAAAAATAGCCATTTCAGCGTTATTTAACCAAACAGAAGAATTTGAAATTGTGATCGTAGGAGGTGTGTGGGGTGGAGAGGCAGATTGCCGGGGTCGGTTTGAGGCTGCCATAAGTGCGATCGCCCCAAAAGCTAAGGTAATTTCGCCCCGATACGAACCAGCTTTCGGTGCTGGCTTGCTAGCTTTAAACGCTCTCAACAATTAATTGTTGACTGCTGACTGTTGACTGTTGACAATTCCCGCATCCAGGATACGCGCCACGCGATCGATCCGTCCAGAAATAAAAAACCTGTATCCGATGAAACTTGCCGAACGTATTTATCGGTGGGGTGAATGCTTCAATTCTTTAATCTAAAATCTAAAAGCTAAAATCTAAAATCGATTGACTGTTGACTATCTTCCTTATCTTCCCGATCGCCCCTGTCTTGCGGATTTTCTAGATTTTTCCAAATTTTAAACTTCTGGATTATCGACCTTATCTTCCCAACTGGTAGAATTCCAGCCTGCCATAATCAAAACATCAGATGAATGCGAAACAAGAAACAAATTTAGCAGTAGTGCGTTCCTAAGTAAACAAAAACCGAAGCAAGGAGACAATTTATATGATTACTTCTCAAAAATGGCGTTCAGCAACAGCAGCAATCCTCGCACTGGGCATTACAGTTGGAACCAGCGCGCCGCTGGTGGTAGCTACTCCCGCAGAAGCCCAACAAAGAATTTCCCAATTTGATAGCATCCGAATTCCGTCGGGCAGTGTAATTCCAGTTAGGTATGAAAAAGACAAAATAGTTGTCACCCGCGAAGAAACTTCACCTTTAACTTTAACAGTAGCGCAAGACATCCGCACACCTCAAGGCAGAGTGTTAATCCCCGGAGGCAGCCAGATAGTCGGGGCACTGCAACCTGTCAGAAGAGGCAATCAAATCGGTACTCAATTTGTTGCCAGAGAGTTAATTATCAGCCGCCGCCAACGCTATCGGATTGATGGCTATTCGGGAATTATTACCCGAACCGAAAGAGTCCAAAAAGGTGCTGGCACAGGTTCAGTAGCGCAAGGTGCCGCCTTGGGTGCAGCCGCCGCAGCAGCACTCGCAGGCATTACCGGCGACAAAGCGATCGCGACTGAAGAAGTATTGGGAGGCGTTGGAATCGGCGCTTTAGCTGGAGTATTGTTGGGGCGGCGCAGCGTTGACGTGCTGGTGATTCGCCCGGAACAAGATTTGGCAGTGAGATTGCGATCGGACATCGTACTCCGCTAATATTGGAATCTTCGGATTAATTATTTGCAGTAAAACATTGTCGATCGCTAACTTGTGGTCTCCCGATAATTGGCTAGGCTTACTGTTAAGGTTGGGCCTAGCCATGTTTGTTGGCGGAATTATTGGATGGGAGCGCCAACTCAGAAACAAACCAGCGGGATTGAGAACTCATATGCTAGTTAGCATGGGTTGTGCGCTGTTTGTTTTAATGCCGCTGGCAATGGGTAAAAATGAAAACGGAGGAGATGCTGTAGCGCGGGTAATTCAAGGCATTGCTGCCGGGATTGGGTTTTTGGGAGGCGGAGAAATCCTGCGGCAAAATCAACAGGAAAGAGGCAAACCGGAAGTTCACGGGCTTACCTCTGCCGCCGCTATTTGGGTATCAGCAGCTTTAGGAACGGCTGCAGGATGCGGGTTGTGGCAACTGGCATTAATTGGCGCTTTAATGTCGCTGTTTGTTCTGAGAGTAATTAAAGAGTTAGAGCGTCGGAGTCGTAGGAAATAGTCTCAGTGATGATATGAAATCTGGTATTATAACCGTTATAACTTTTGTAGTGACTGCGGAAGTACGAGCGAGTTTTATGATGGTTAAAGTCCTCCTTGCAAACTAATTATTGCAAACTAATTTTATTGCGGTCGAGGGAGGGTAAGCTGTGTTGCATCTTACATATTCATTTTAATATTTATTTCAGGTTTAGTTAATTTGCTCAACAGCCAGTGAACCAAAATACCAATATTTTTTAGATTAATTAATACAAATCAGCAAAGTAATTATATTTTACCAGTTTTTAGTAAGTAGAGAACTTAATACTTAGAGGGAGCAATGGCTTAATAAAAAAATTAACTTCTCTCCGAAAAAATTGGCATCTTCATCAATTCCAAAGACTCTTGCCTCACGCGACCCGCCATCGCAGCTAACTGCAAGCTCATAAAAGCATTTAAATCTTCCAAATCACACTTAGCTGAGGAAAAAACTTGCTGCATTTCCTTTTCCGCTTCCAAACTCAGATATCCAACGTCAATAGCTTGTTTTATAACTTCACGAATCTGCACGGTAGAAATGTCCCTTACTAAATTTAAACTAATCAAAAGCCAACTAATTACTAACAGGAAATTTTGGAAGCCGTCTCGCCAAAAATTTCAAATTTTCTCAGCTCGCGAGACTCTTGTTTCACTCCTCCCGACATGGCTGCTAGTTGCAAAGCCATAAAAGCATTTAAGTCTTCCAAGTCATACTTGGTGGTAGTTAACATCCGCCGCAGTTGATTTTCGGCTTCAAGAGTTAGATAGCCCAGAGCCAGAGCTTGCTGGGCGAGGTCGCGAATTAGTACCATAACACTTCCGGATTTTATTGGTTCAAGCCTAAGTATCGAATGTTTTCACAGAATCAGCAGTGACGGCTATTGCTCGATAGGTGTGACATTGTGACGGGCCACTCGTGACAGCCGGAGTCTCCTTGTGTGACTAAGTATTTGCACTGTTGTGACGGCGATCGCACGGGGGATGTCAGAGGAGGAGTCCGAGTGTGGGGAGTCGGAGAGTGTCCGGGTGTCTGGGTGGGGAAGTCGGAGAGTGTCCGAGTGGGGGAGTCGGAGAGTGGGAGCATTTTTCTTTTTCCCTGGGACTAATGACTGATGACTACTGCCTTCTACCTTCAGAAGACGCTCAACGTCTATAATCAGCAAGTTAAATATTTACTACGGCAAGACCCCTATGGAAGCAGCACATAAAGATTTGCTACAACAAATAGCCCGACTATCGGAAACTTATGCTAATTTGGCCGATCGCCTCTCCCAAGCAGCCAAACAACTGCAAGACTCCGGCCTTCCTCCCTCTGACAGCTTGCTGCAAGAAGTAGCTACCTACAGCCGCAACTTTGCAGCAGTTCAAAAACAAGCTATCGAAGCAAACAAATCGGCGATCGCGCCGGGGGAAATTGCTTCCCTCAAAGACATTAAAAACTTAGTCGAGACTGCCGCAGCTTCCGAAGGTAAAGCAGAAATTCGCGATGCAGCATTGAAAGTGCTCGATCGAGTATTGGCGATCGCCCACCGCGAACAAAGCGACTTCGCCCCCTTACAATCAGTTCATGCCAGAGCCCGCGAACTGCAGCGCGCGATTTCCGAATCAACCCCAACTCAACTGCATTCCGACGCAGAATCCTTAGTCAGCGGCAAACACCCAGTTTCAGCAGTGCTCGCCCTAGTGGAACAGCAAGACAAATTAGACGACGAACAGTGGGTAATTCTCGAAGAAACAGTCAGCGCCGCTTTTGGCAAACAAATAGCCGTAGCCATTTCCAGAGGCAAATTAACCATTGCTGAGATGGTAAAAGCAGCACCTGCAAAAGTCGAACCCGCATTTAAAGCAGCGCCAGAACAAAAAATCAGCGCCGAACCTTTGCCAGAAGTGATTGTCATCCCGTCAGGAAATGTGGCACCGAAACAAGTTACAGTTGCGCCACAGATCCAGATTTTGGAATCCCCCGCGCCTTCTGTCCCCATGCACGAGGTAATTATTGTTCCCAGCGTGGAAGTACCTAAGTCTCTTCAGACAACCGGTTCCGGGAACATTGTTTTTGGCGCACCCCGAAACATTCAACCAGCGGTGGCAGTAGAGGGCGGTTTGGGAATCAAAGTTTTGGTGCACATTCAGGGAATTGGCGATCGAACTTTCGGTGCTCGAGAATACGCGGGTACTAAAGCTCAAGGGCGGCGCGTCGAAGGATTTCAAATTAATATCGATCCCCCAATTCCCGGTTTAAATGTCGAGTACATGGCTCACGTCGAAGGTGTTGGCGATACTCCTTGGATCGGCGAAGGAGAATTGGCCGGTTTTCGGGGTCAAGCGAAACGAATTGAGGGATTTGCCGTGCGGTTGAGCGGGCCGCAAGCTGATAAGTACGACGTATTTTATAGCGCTCACATTCAGAATATCGGCGACACCGAGGTGTCCTCCAACGGCGAATATTGCGGCACTCGCGGCAAAGCTTTGAGAATAGAGGGTATCAAAGTTTGGATCGCCCAGTCTGCGAGTTCCCAAGTTGCAGCGCCTGTGGGTTTAAAAGTGTTGGCGCACATTCAAGGAATTGGCGATCGAACTTTTAGCGATCGAGAATATGCGGGTACTAAAGCGCAAGGCCGCCGCGTGGAAGGATTTCAAATTAAAATAGAGCCTCCCGTTGCCGGTTTAAATTTGCAGTACATGGCTCACGTTGAAGGAGTTGGCGATACTGCTTGGATCTCGGAAGGGGAGCTAGCCGGTTTCCGGGGCAAAGCCAAGCGCATTGAGGGATTTGCCGCGCGGCTGACAGGGCAGCAAGCTGATAAATACGACGTATTTTATACGGCTCACATTCAGAATGTGGGCGATACTCCTGTTACTGCTAACGGTCAATATTGCGGCACTCGCGGCAAAGGTTTGAGGGTTGAGGGGATGACGGTTTGGGTTGACCCGAAAGCGTAAAAATTGAGAATGAATGGAAAGTTTGCAGTGGCATTTTCCATTCATTTTGTGTTGTGATATCATGTCGGAATAGTAAAATCCAGTCAACAGTCAACAATCACCGATGTTGCAACCGAAATTGATATAATTCATCTGCGTTAATCTGTGTTTATCTGCCCTCATCTGCGGTTAAAAAAAGAGAATTTGTTAACCGCCCCGGACAAGGGATTGACACTGATTCACGCAGATGAAGAGATTAGAGATATCAATAATTCCGATGCTAATAGATTTGATATTACGCTAGCAGACACGATATTAATGGTGTAGCACGTGCAACAAGCCTTCTACCACATGACCGATCGCACTTGGAGCAGATTCGCAAGTCGCAGCTTCGGCGGCGCAGTGGCCGGCGTGGAGTGCGTTTCCGACAGCTTGACTCCCTCCCTCCAGCGCATCGGCACCAAATTGACCGCGATATGTTTCTTGGATCATTTCAGCTTGAATTTTGCTGGTGGTTTCTTCGGGATTCGTTTCCCAATTGCGGATTGTTTGGACAATCTCGAACCCAGCCCAAATTAACATTCCGAGGACGATCGCAGCAATCAAGTATCCCATAGCTTTCAAAAAAATTGAGGTTAGCTTTATATAATTTAACGCAGCAATTGGCAGTCAGCAGGATAAAACATATCTGATGCGAGTTCGGATTTCCGCCTCTTCTAGTCTTCGGCAGCCGGATAGTTCGGCACTCAAGTAATAGTTTCAACAATCAATAACAGAGTAACTATTTTACAGTTTAACCTAATTTACACTGTAATTTAAACCCAAACAAAACCTATAATGGTGAACTAAAAAAATTATGCCATACTGTCAATTTACTACGATCGCCAAAGCGAAACAAGCTTTCGGTCTCACAGTCCAAGAGGGATCTCGCTTTATACCTCCGCTAAACCCGATCGCACCCTCAGACATTCTCAGTGGCACCCTCAAAGATAGCCTTCCCATCGTCGCCACATCGGGAAGTGAAAAAGCGCGCTCGGAAGGAATTATCTATCCCGTACTGCTGGAAGTGAGGCGGATTCTCGATCGCCAAATTAGCCTTTTTTCCGGCGAAGACTTCACCATCGACGAAGCTGTCGGACTGAATGGAGTGTTTGATTTTCTGCTGGCGCGATCGTCCGAAGTCCTAGAAATTGAAGCCCCCGCCGTTGTAATTGTCGAAGCTAAAAAGACCGACCTCAAAAGCGGATTGGGTCAGTGTATTGCCGAAATGGTTGCCGCTCAACGCTTCAATCAAGCCAAAGAAAAAAACATCCCCATCATCTATGGGAGCGTGAGTAATGGCATTCAATGGCAATTTATCAAACTCGAAAACCAAATTGTGACGATCGACTTATCCGTCTATCCTCTGCCTCCTGTTGAGCAAATCCTCAGCTTTTTCGTTTGGATGATGCAGAATGATGCCGTTAACTCAGAAACAATTTAACCTTCCAAAGCCGCCAAAAGACACAGCAATAAAGCCTCCGTCCACTCGACTACAGCACCGTAAGTATCGCCCGTGTGGCCGCCCAAACGGTAGTTAAACCAGGCTCCGGCAAAAATTCCGATCGCACTTCCCCCCAAAGCCATCCCCGCCGCCAGCAGCCACCGATCGCCCTCCAAGACAACTTGCACCACGCTCAAACTAAGCAGCAACAGCACACCGGGGATAAAATCAAAAGGAGAATAAATCGATTCTTTGTGAAAAGCTCCCTTACCCTCGGCCCGGAGATAGGGATAGCGGGCGATCGCCACCAGTTGGGCCCACCTCCCCCAACCGGCGACACCCATCAAAGCCAGCCACCGATAGTTATTCAAGTCCGAGAGAGCGGCAGTTTTCAGCAGGACGATCGCGATCGCAGCCATCGCCCCAAAGGCTCCTGTAACGCTGTCCCGCATGACTTCCAGCCGGCGCACGGGGTCGGGTACAGCCAGCCCGTCTGCCGCGTCCATAGCGCCGTCTAGGTGCAGCCCGCCAGTCACGGCGATGCCCGATACTACCACCAAGGCCGATCGAGTCAGAGCAGGCATTCCCAACAACTGCAACCCAACATCCGCCAGTCCCAGCATCCCCCCAACCAACAGCCCGATCGCCGGTGCCAAGCGGGCAATGCCCCGAAACTCCAAAGTCCAAGACACCGGTACCGGCAAACAAGTATAAAAAGCGACTGCGGCTGCGATGGCAGCGCCTTGATTCCGGAAAAAGTCGATCGTAGAGCGAACCCATTTATCATGCACCATAAGATAGAAAATTTTTCATCTGGTATGCAGTTGTCAATCGATTAGCGTGTGCCAGAATTGGACTGTAACACCCTAGTTTTTTGGATCGAGCATTCCTCCTGTCGCCCCCTCTTTTCCCCGGAAAACCTCTGTCGGCAGCGATCCCAAAGCTCCCTATCTAAAATGACTAAACTCAATATCCGCGTTTCCCGTACCAAGAATTCTAGCTAACTCCCTGATTTTCAAGACGGGAACATACACTACAACAGAGGCTTTTACTCCATGAGTCACGACCAATTGAATAACAGGGTAGTTGCTCCTTGCATCATCGATACAGGGATTGTCGTCAACAAACGCGATATCAAAAGATTGCTGTTTGATTTAGGACGTGTCCGCTACCTTCACATACAAGATGGCAAGATTTACAGCGAAGGGGAAGGTTATGTGCTCGAAGTCTTCGCCAACCCCCACCGTTCTACCCTGATTGCCAACCATGCGCTTTATTTGAACGTGTATAGTTTTGATTACCTGGAACTGAAACAGTCCCCCGAAGATGGTGCTTATTTTGACCTGATTCAAGATGGACGGCAGTTGCGGTTAATTCCCCTCTCCAATCCTTTGCAAGAGCAATTCGCCCGAAATTTAAATGCTGCGGCTTTGGATGCGGTTGTCGATCAGGTACTCTCAGGCAACTGGGATCTGCAATTGGACGAAGATGATTCCCCCTTTTAATGGTCAGTCAGTCGATTTTAGATTTTAGATTTTAGATTTTAGATTTACTTGCAGCGCAGTGAATCTGGGAGTTAGAACTAAGGTCTAAAATTTTTTGCCCTCCACGGCGATTGTCGGAAACTTGTATCCGTTTTTGGGCTGGGTCATTCGATTTTAGATTTTCGATTGTGGATTTTGGATTGACTTGCGCTCTTATAAATTCGGGGGCTTGAGGATTTTAGATTGTCGATTTTGGATTGATTCCACGGATAAATCGCGTGGCGGGTACCATCTAGAAATTCTCGGTCATGAGTTTTTTGTCGCGATGTCATCAACAATAGATTAGATAACACGGACTGCCGAGTAGCGGTTAACGATCGTCGGGGACTAATGACTGAAGACAACGCGAGATTTACTTTTAAATGTCAGGCTAATTGCAGCCATACCCAAGCGCGTGCAGGGGTTTTTGCCACTCCCCACGGTGTTGTGGAAACCCCTAAGTTTATGCCAGTGGGGACGCTAGCTAATGTCAAAACTTTGACCCCGGCACATCTTGAGGCGGCGGGTTCTCAAATGGTTTTGGCAAATACTTATCACTTGCACTTGCAGCCGGGGGAAGCGATTGTCGCAGGCGCGGGCGGATTGCACAAATTTATGGCTTGGCCGGGCCCGATGCTGACGGATTCGGGCGGCTTTCAGGTGTTTAGCTTGAGCCAAATGCGGAAGATTACTGATGATGGGGTGACTTTTCGCTCTCCCCGCGATGGCCGCATGATTAATTTGACGCCGGAACGATCGATCGAAATTCAGAATCAGTTGGGCGCCGATGTGATTATGGCCTTTGACGAGTGTCCTCCTTACCCCGCTACGCGGGAGGAGGTGGAGGCTGCCACAAATCGCACTTACCGCTGGCTGCAACGCTGCATTCAAGCTCACTCGCGCCCGGATCAAGCTTTGTTCGGGATCGTCCAGGGGGGCGTTTTCCCCGATTTGCGATCGCGCGCGGCGAACCAGTTGGTAGATTTGGATTTACCAGGCTACGCCATCGGCGGCGTTAGTGTCGGGGAATCGGGGGATTTGATCGCAGAGATTGTGAAGGTGACTGCGCCTCTGTTGCCAGCAAATAAACCGCGTTATTTGATGGGGATTGGGACTTATCGGGAAATGGCGCTGGCGGTGGCGAGTGGAGTAGATATGTTTGACTGCGTGATTCCGACTCGGCTGGCCCGCCACGGGACGGCTTTTGTTCGTGGGGAACGCTGGAGTTTGAAAAATGCTCGGTTCCGGGAGGATTTTGCTCCGCTGGATGAGTCTTGTCCTTGTTATACCTGCCAAAAATTCAGTCGGGCTTATTTGGCCCATTTGGCGCGGGCTAACGAAGTGCTGGGCTATACTTTGCTGGCGATTCACAATGTGACGGAGTTGATTCGCTTTACTGGGAGGATGCGGGAGGCGATTTTGGCCGATCGATTTACACAAGAGTTTGCCTACTGGCTTGCACCGAGAGTCGATCGATCGTGATTGCCTTGGGTGAAGATATGCGACAATTATGAAAATTGTGTTGGATAGGTAGGTTGATTCATGGAAGCTGCATTACTCTTAGCAAAACTGCCCGAAGCTTATTCGATTTTTGAGCCTTTGGTTAATGTTTTGCCGGTCATTCCCGTATTTTTCTTGCTGCTGGCTTTTGTTTGGCAGGCGGCTGTCGGGTTCAGATAAGTTTGATTTTGCTAAAAGCAGGGGCAATTTATGAATTGCTCCTGCTTTTACGTGTTGAGTTTTTGGGCCGATCTCGTTTACGGTTGTTTCGGAATGATTTAACCGCAGAGACCGCAGAGACCGCAGAGTTCGAGAAGAGAGAGATGAATAATTAGTCCGTGTAGTGCCTTCCTTCAGCTACCGCCGATCGCACTTTTGAATGCCGGTCTATCTGAGATCCGCTTGATGTAATCTACAACGGCGGGATAAGCACTGAGGTCTAGTTTTAGCATCATCGGAATGTAAGCCAACATTGACCCGACTGCTGCGTCGGCTACGCCGAATTCATCGCCCATTAAAAATGGCTGTTTCTCGAAGATTTCATTTAACGGTTTTAACAACTTGGGAGTTTCGCGATCGCGAGTTGCTTCTGTAAATATTCCCGGCCCCAGGGTGGCGTTAGCAAACGTGACCCACTGCACGATTTGAGCTTGCTGCTCCAAAGTGTCTGGCATTTTACCATGTTTTTGAGCTAAATACAGCAGAATTGCGCCGGATTCCCAAAGCTTAAAATCTCCGTCGGCGATCGCTGGTACTTTGCCGATCGGGTTAATTTCGAGATACTCTGGCTGCAAGTGTGCCCCTGCTTGCATATCTAGCATCACAAATTCGTAGGGAACGCCGATTTCTTCTAAATACCACTTGACAATTGATGCTCTGCTGCGAGCTCCGCCGTAAAGTTTCAGCACGGAATTTTTATCCTTTAACGCAATATTATTATTGTAGCATTCTAATGAATGATGACTGCCGACACTTCTGTTAAATGCGAAAATAAGATATTGCTGCCGATCGCAATTAAAATTACGCCTCCGAGAAACTCTATTTTATTTCCAAATAACTTGCCACACTTGTGGCCGATGAACACGCCAGCAAATACGACAAAGAAAGTAATAAATCCGATCGCACTAACGACAGGGCCGATCGAAGTTTTTAGCACTGCAAATCCGATGCCAACTGCGAGGGCATCGATACTCGTCGCCACCGACAGCGTTATCAAAGTCCCCGTATCTAAGGGATTGAACTTTTTCTCGCATTCTTCGTTTTGCAGCGATTCATAAATCATTCTCCCGCCAATGAAACTCAAAATCCCAAAAGCTATCCAATGGTCTATCGGTGTTATTAAAAAACTAAAACTAAGACCGAGCAACCATCCTATCAGAGGCATTAAAGCTTGAAAACCTCCGAAAAATAAGGCGATTTTAAAAGCTTTATTCACCTTCATGTGTTTGATTGCGAAACCGCTAGAAACAGCGACAGCAAAAGCATCTGCTGCTAGTCCCAAGGAAAGTAAAACGGTAGTTGCTGCATCCATTTTTGTAAAATGTTAGGTGTTATAAGGAGCGCGAATTAAATAACTTACAATTTTTATTGTTATTGTGGGATGGGCCAAAAAGGACGGGCGGGACGCCCATCCCACAAACTTGTGGAAGTTATTTTATTCTCATTCCTAAGTAAAGTATTCCTCTTGACTGTTTTAGTTTACACGATATTTTGATATAATTGCGTTTTTATCATAATATATTCATTTTTGACTCACATTTATTTCACAATTGGCGAGGGTTGAAAAAATCAGCGCTTAGCTATATTCTGTAAAAGATTATTTATCAAGTAGCAGAATTGACTATGCCGCAATCTAGACCCTACCAGCCATTGCTGCTTAGGTTACTGCATGGGGTTAACGCTGCGATCGCCCTTTTAGCAATTTTGAGCGCATTTCTGGTTTACAACACCTACGATGGGCGGTTTGGCAAAGTCCCCGTGCCTCAGATTGCCGATATTATCGGGATTCACGGCACTTTTGGCAAGATGTTGCTGTTAGGAATAATGCCGGCTTTTGCATTGTACAGTTTCCGCGCAGGTCAAAAACGCTTGGTGCAGCCGGATTCTTTTGGGAAACTAACGCAGTTGGGAAAACCGATTTGGTGGTACAGTTTGCACCGGATTGTGAATACGTTGATGTTGCTGGCACTCACATGGGCGATCGCTTCTGGCAGTATGGTTAAGGAAGAATGGCTGCCGGCTGGGGAATTGACGCAGGTTTGGTATTATTTACACGCTTCTGGTTGGGTGGTATTGGTATTTTGTCTGGCAATGCACTTGTTGATGAGTGCGAAGGTGGGGGGTTGGCCGCTAATTTTGTCGATGTTTGATGCCGCATATCGCCCGGAAGATTCGCCGGCTGCTTGGTGGAAGAAAATTCGCTCTTTGGTCGATCGCTCTTAATGTGAAAATGCTTAATGTGAAAATGAACAGAAATATTTTATTAATTGTTGCGGAAGTCTTGGTAATGGGAGGCTGGTTGTTTGCTGTGGTTGCACCTTTATTATTTCCCTAAAATCCTAGGCTATCAATTTTTATTAACAAATGATAGTTAGCTCTATACTGAGGACTTCAGCCCTCCGTTTTATGATGACTAAAGTCTTGACTATGGGATGAGAATTAAATAAAATCCACTTTTCATCAATGTTGTGGGATGGGCGTCCCGCCCGTCCTTTGTGGGATGGGCGTCCCGCCCGTCCTTTGTGGGATGGGCGTCCCGCCCGTCCTTTCTGGGTGGGCGTCCCGCCCGTCCTTTGTGGGTGGGCGTCCCGCCCGTCCTTTGTGGGTGGGCGTCCCGCCCGTCCTTTGTGGGTGGGCGTCCTGCCCGTCCTTTGTGGGATGGGCGTCCCGCCCATCCTACAAGAATAAAGTGAAATTATTTAATTGACGATCCTATGAAGCCAAATTAAGCTTTTCGCGCCGCTTGCTAGCAAGATTGGCGACGGGTTTCCCTGGCGGCAAAATGCGATATCAAACGATCGGCAATTTTATCATAAACTCAGCACCGCCCCCAGTTTGAGATTTAATTTTAGGTTGAACCGGAGATTCAACTTTCAGCCTGCCACCGTGCAACTCTACAATAATTTTATAGCACACCGACAGATCCAATCCTGTAAATTTTTTAAACGATTTAGTATGGCCAAATTTCTCAAATATTATTTGTTGAATTTCCGGCGGAATTGTCGAACCATTGTGGGCGATCGATACAACAATAAACCTGCCTGTATCATCCTCAAAAATATCGGTTTTGATAGTAATAATTTGAGCCGACCTTTCAATAGTTTTAACTGCATCTATAGCATGGATGATGAGACTCCCGAATACCTGGCTCAGTTGACCGGGATAACACAAAATTGGTGGCAGGTTGTTGTACTCCTTGACTACTAATATTTTTTGCTCCAGTCTGTGAGCCAGCAACAGCAAAATATTGTCGATGCTCTCATTAACGTTGGCGTGTTCTTTGTTGGCTTCGTCAGGAAGTGAAAATTTTCGCAAAGCCAGGACTATCTGGCGAATGCCATCGGCTCCTATTTTCAAAAAATTGAGGATTTGCGGCAACTCTTGGCTGATAAAATCTAGGTCGCAAGTCTCTATCTTTTTGGCAATTCGCGGCACAGGTTCGGGATATTGTTGGCGATAGAGGCGAATTATATGGAGCAAATCTTTGATATAATCATTGAGGTGTATCAGGCGACCGTAAATAAAGTTAATCGGGTTATTGATTTCCCGGGCAACTTCGGCGGCTAGTTGACCCACCATTGTAATTTTTTCGCTTTGTGCTAAATGCTCTTCGGTGATTCTGAGTTTGGCTAATACTTCTTCCAAAAGTTTGAGTTCTTCTTGAACTTGGCCGTGGAGTTGGGATTGGGAAATTGCAATCGCCAGCGAGTCGGCAATTGCTTCCAAAACTTGCACCTCGTCAGAAGTCGCAAATCGGCGGTTTGCACAGGCCAACAGGTATCCCAGCCGATGATTCTCGGTTAGTACGGGTACTGCTGCGTAGCGACTATTTGTAAGTTCGATATGGGGGTGTTCCTCAGACGCTGTGGCATCAGGGGTACCGGTTTTATGTAGCAGTACCGTTTCGCAGCGGTGAAGCCGTGCAGCTAAATCTCCAGAGGGCCCTCCTGGAACGCCAAAGATTCCCAAGCGCCCCGGCAAACCTTCCCGGCAATATTCCCAGCCAAATTCTAAAGTATCTTGTCGGGGATCGTACCATGCGAAAATTGCTCGATCGAGCTTCAGCAAAGTACCGAGTTCGTCTACTGTAGTTTGGAGGATGCGATCGAGCTCCAAGCAAGCGCGAATGCGGCCGGTCAAGCGGTGGAGAAGGGCTTCTGTGCGACTGCGAATGCCATTTAGGGCAAACAGCTTGAGCGCCACAATTGCACAGAAAATAGCTGCGGCGGCAAGTATGCCGACGGCTACTGCTAGTATCTTGAAAGGAAGGAGTTCTTTTTCGAGATTGTCGCGGGGAATTACAAGGGCGATCGACCATTCAGCTTGTTCTAAAGGAAGATAGGCAACATAAACTCTGGCGTCGTCGATTTGAGTCAGCACAATGCCAGTTTTTTGATAAACCATCTCCCGCGCTACATTTGCCAAATTAGCATCTGCAGACTCTAAAAGACTGGGAGCAGAATTGTCGATATTTCCGATTAACCTAGCGTCGGAATGGACAATCGGCACTCCTTGAGAATTGAGAACAAAAGCGTAAGTTCCGGGGTCATATTCCAGCTTTCTTATTACTTGGGCAATTCGATCCATGCTAATGACGCCGTTCATTACTCCGATCGGCTTTTGTGCTGTTTTACCAATAGAATTTACCGAACTTGACCACACCGGAGCCGAAATGGGAACAATCTTTTGTTTTTTGAGCGTGCGAGACATGGTAGGATCTGAAACATAGACTTCCCCAGCCATTGCCTTTTTAAAGTGTTGGCGGTCGCTAATATTAATCAACGCTCTGCCCACTTTTGTGGTGAAATAAGAACCGTCGGGATCAATTAATGCCAAGTATTGGAATTTTTGTAGTCGATTTACTTCCGATTTTAAATAAGGCTCTGCCACTGACCAATTCATCGAACGAACGGGAGCAGTATTGGCAAGGATTTCGATCTCAGCCTTTCTAGTGCCGAGCCAGCGATCGATCTTGTTGGCGCGCTCCCTAACTTCTAACAAAGCATTTTGCTCGCTTTTGGTAATAATCAAGCGGCGAACGCTTTGATAGCTGATACAACCAGTAATGCTAGCTGCCAGAATTGTTACGCCCAAAATTAAGAGCGCAGTTTGGTACCCAAGATGGTATTCGCCCTTTAATCCCGCTGGCAATAGTCTAGTTAATTTCCACCACTTTACTCTCGCAAAGCTTCGCATGGTTTGACCAATTTGTGATATTGAAATCTTTAGCTCACCTACGATATACTCGCCCGCCCGCTAGTAGTCTTAAACTACTAGCATTTAATAATTGCCGGGATTTTTTAATTTTTTTCCCGCCGAGCGGCTCCTATCGTTTCCGGTTACACTCCTTATGATATAAAGGACACGGCAGTGCCGTTTTCCTACCCAGATTAATTGTAAGGACACGGCACTGCCGTGTCGAAAGCGGTGGGTAATATTAATTCTGATGCTACTCGATTTGATATCACTTTGTTAAACAGGAATAATATTATACCACTTTTTTGACAAATTAAAAAGATTCATCAACTACTTAATTCTTTTTGACAGGCGTTAATAATTGATGTTATTTAGGTGATGTGAGAAGTAGACTTTTTAGGTTGAGATGCTTGGTGTGTGTCTTAATCAAAAGTCCTGACGGTTTTTACTTGGTAGTCTGAAACCCTAGATTTTCAGTTGATAGTTCGATTGCTGAATCGCCTTAAAACCCTTATTCTACGGTTGTCATCAAAAACTGTCAGCAGTATTGCTTAATAACGAAAGGTTAAAAGTTTTTCGTTCATTATTAATGAAGGAAAAACTTGTTAAATCTTTAATTTACATCTCAACAATCAAAAATTTTTGCGGTGCATCCGCTGGCTGAGGCACTGTTAAATTGCCCCAGTTGCGGGATTTGTTTAAAGAACCTTGTGAGTGTGTTCGTGCTGTTTCACATTGTCTTCAGTGCGAATGATGCGCTCGGAGTTGAGCACCCTTTTGCGTTCTAAGGAATAAGTAAAGTCGTTGCGAACTGTTCCCAAGGGAATGTGAAGTTGAGCTTGGGGGCGGATTTTGTAAGTGCGGGCAGCGGCGATCGCCCGAAAGCCAAATTCTTCGCTAAACTGAGATGATGTCGGGAATTCCGGCAACATTTTGGGTGTTTCGCCGTCGAGCACTGCTCCCAAAGTCGTCCCGCAAATCATTAAATAGGATGTCGGAATTCCCTTGACAATTGCTTCTAAAGCTGCTGAGGGAATAGCTTCGATTACGGGCACTTGAAAAACTTCGCCTTCTTCTTTGATGAAGCAGGTAGCTACACCGACTGCTATGTAGTCGTCGGTGCAGAGGTCGGGAGCGTTGGGATAAACTGTTGCAGTAGTCATAAGAAAAGCTTGGTAGTGTGGAAACCGGGAACGAGAAATTAAGCGATTTGAGATTTGAGATTTGAGATTTATTCCACGGTTTTTTTCGGGGATTTTACGTAAAAAATCTCAAACCGGCGGTTCTAATAGCTAAAATTTTTTGGTTAAGCTCCAAGGAGCCGATCGCACGATTGTGTCGATCGTACCACATCAAGGTAGATGCCGGATGATTCGGCAAGGATTCCCCGCCGCCACGACGTTTGCGGGAATATCTTTGACAACCACACTGCCTGCGCCGATCGTGCTATTGTCGCCAATAGTGACTCCCGGACAAATAATACTGCCCCCGCCAATCCAAACATTATTGCCAATATTAATGGAAGCGGCGAGTTCTAGGCCAGAAAGCCTAATTTCCGGGTCTGTGGGGTGAAGAGCGGTGTAAATTTGTACGTTGGGCCCGCACAGCAAATTCTCGCCAATGTTAACTCGATTGCAGTCGAGAATCACGCAGCCAAAATTCATATACAATCCGTTTCCAGCATAAATATTGCTGCCGTAGTCGCAGTAGAAAGGTGGCTCGATTTCTACTGTTGGCCCAACTGCACCGAACCATTCTGCGAGAATTTCTAACCGCTTGTCTGGTTCGTCTTCGCGGGTAGAATTGTAGGTTCTGGCGAGGCGGCGGGCTCGCTGGCGCTCTAAAATTAATTGCTCGTCGGCCGCTAAATACAATTCGCCGGCGAGCATTTTTTGTTTTTCGGTTTTTTCCACAGTTTTTTCCACGGTAAGAATCGGCGGTTGAAACGGCTAATTCGCCAACGAACTTCCTCTCTAAGAGATTGAATAATAACTCTCTTTTGTCACTTCGGGCGAGAGTATAGCGGTAGGGTGCGTCGCTCATTGATTGTCGCAAACAATCAGAATTCTGGTGGCGACGCACCGTACTTTAATTAGAATAGGAGTAGGATAATCATCTCTACCGAAAGTGACAGAAGAGGGATAATATAGGTGCGCTAGGCGCACCTTACCGCTATAATTAGCGCGTCAGAGCGTTTTTTAATGTTGTAGCATACATTTAGGGTTCAGGTTTTGACTGCAAACAAACAGCTAAATCCAGATTGGCTAATTTCTCAAAAGCTCGATCGATCGATCCTTTTCCCCGCAAAAAACCAGTATTTGCACCGGGACAAATATACTGTAAAGTTTCCGGCGAAAATCGATCGATAATTGACTTCACGCTGTTAATTTGCCTGGGCCAGTGAAAAGTTTTTGCCGTCAACAGCGGTACTGGGGCGGCTTCTCGGTTGGGAAGCAAGTGCCTGCCCGAAAACAGCACTCCACCGCTGCCACTATGATAAAGGCAAGAGGAACCAGGAGAATGGCCGGGAGTCCAAAATGCTTTGATTCGATCGCTCACAACAAATTCTCGCTCAAAAACCGTCACCTTCAAACCCGGCAGTAAATAAGCTTCCTGCTCTTGAATCAGGATCTGGCATCCCGTGGCTTCCTGAATCTCGCGCGCCTTGCCGATAGCGCCGCGGTGGGTGAGAAACAGCAGTCCCAAGCCGCCGCGATCCCGCAAAAAAGTTTGATTAATCTCATCCCAAGCGGGACAATCCACCAGGATGTTAGTTTGGTTTTCTACAATGAAATAGGCTGTTGCACCCAGGGTATCCCGGTTAGGGGGGAAAGCCAGGATATTGTCGAGCACGGGCCTGGGTTGTTTGGAGACTGAACTCTGTTGTTTCAAGGAAGTATTTCAGAAGGGAATGGGATAAATATTATGTTCTTTTTACTATGGTTGTTCGTATTGGGGCTGATATCGTACTTCTTGTTGCAAAACGGCACCAGCCGCATCACCAGGACTCCGATATGGCTGCTGTGGCTGGTAATGATGGCGCCCGCGCTGATTTGGACTGGTTGGATGTTAGTTTACGGCACCAGCAAAACTGTACCGCCGGAGTTGGTAATTATACCTTTTCTGGTTTGCCCTTTTTTGTATTGGTTTTTGGTACAGTTGGGGCGCAAGAAAATTACCGCCGAAACTGCACAGCAGGTAGCAGACTCGGAGACTGAACCTGCAAAGCCAAAACCGCCCCTGCGCCCGATCGATGCTGCAGAAGAAGCGAGTTTGCGCGATTGTTTTCCTTGGTCAATTTACTTTTTGCGAGATTTGGAATTTCGGCCCCAGGCTGTAATTTGTCGCGGACAGTTGCGAACCAACCCGGAGGCGGCTTACGAGGCAATTCGGGAGAATGTGGAGAGACTTTTTGGCGATCGCTTTTTAGTAGTATTTCAAAACAGCTTGAGCGGTCAACCTTTTTTTGCTATAGTTCCCAATCCCAGCCACCAATCAGGCGAAACTCCTGTCAAAACCGAATCTGTAACCCGACCATTTTTTGCATTAGCTTTGCTGCTGATCGCGGTGTTTACGACTACGCTTGTCGGGGCGCGACTTGCCGGAGTTACTGAACAAGCTTTGCAGTCCAACCCATCAATGTTGCTGCAGGGTTTGCCTTACTCGCTGGCTCTCATTACATTTTTGGGAATTCACGAATCCGGCCACTATTTAGCGGCCAGATTTTACAAAATTCGCACGACTTTGCCTTATTTTATTCCGATTCCTTTTTTCTTGGGAACTTTTGGGGCATTCATTCAAATACGGAGCCCAATTCCCAACCGCCGAGCTTTATTTGATGTTAGTATTGCCGGGCCCCTGGCGGGTTTAGTTGCGGCAGTGCCATTATTAATTTGGGGTTTGAATCATTCGACTATTGTACCGCTGTCTGAGAAGTCGGGAATGTTAAATTTTGACTCTTTCAAACCCAGTTTTTCGCTGCTGATGACTTTGTTGAGCAAGTTAACCTTGGGCGGTGCTTTCAATGCGGAAACTGCGATCGATTTGCATCCAGTAGCGGTGGCGGGTTATTTGGGTTTGATCGTGACGGCGTTTAATTTGATGCCGGTGGGACAACTCGACGGCGGGCACATTGTACACGCGATGTTCGGCCAGCGAGCGAGTATGGCGATCGGGCAAGTTGCTAGACTTTGTATGCTGCTGCTTTCTTTTTTGGAACAGGGTTTGCTGCTGTGGGCGATTATTTTGTTTTTGACGCCACTCAACGACGAACCGGCGTTGAATGATGTCAGCGAATTGGATAATCGGCGGGATTTTTTGGGGCTGCTGGCGATCGGGCTTTTGTTAATGATTTTGTTGCCCGCGCCCAGGCTACTCCTTGAGTGGTTAAATGTTTAGCAGGAAGAGGGAAGTTCGGCAACGGATTTTGTAACGGATGTAACGGATAGAAGAAAGAAGAAACAAGAAAGAGGGAAGAAGGATTGAGTTATCGGGCGAGAGAAAGAAGTGGAAAGAAGGAAGAAAAGAGAGGTTCACAAATTATCCAATGGTTGCTATATTAGGACTTCGGGACGGGGGTTAGAAACCCTGTTTCTTCCTAGATACTTCTCTATAAAACCACGATTTACCCAGAAACCGGGTTTCTAAGGCGTAAGTCCTGTATACAAACGAGTTTAGCGTCTGTCAACTCGCTTTATATCTCCAAGTAATCTAGAGTTTCAACGATTTATCTGAGAAATATGTCTTACAAATCCTTTACTTTCCAACAATTAGAAGAGCGATTTGGATTAGAGCTATCACTCAGTCCTATTTTGAGTGCCAAGGTGGTTCCCGTAGAACCCTCCGCATGGCTTTGGAGAGCAATCGAAATTAGTTCTAACACTGCTGTTACAACTGTAAAAGAGCGTGCGGAACGGATTATTTCTCCTATTCTGTTAGAATTTAGAGAAAGGAACAACAGACAATTTTCTCTGTTTTCTGGTTGGTCATTTGATGTAGATGCTGAGCTGGGATTGAATGGGGAATGCGACTTTCTAATGTCTTCCGTGCCGTTTGATTTTGAAATTAAAGTTCCGGTTTTTGCATTGAGAGAAACTAAAGGCGGAGAAATAGAGTCTTGTTTGCCACAGTGTGCCGCACAAATGGTAGCTGCTCAGCTATTTAACGAACGCGAACACAATTCCATACCTGCAATATATGGCTGCGTAACTACTGGCGTTGTCTGGCGGTTTCTTAAATTAGAAGGAAATAATTTGATTATTGATGTTGATGTTTATTGTCTTGATAATGTTCCTATGATTTTAGGTGTTTTGCAAACAATTGTTAATTTATACCAATAAATTGACGAATCTAATAAAATAGGTTTAGAGGAAAATTTCCTGGTTATTACCAACTTAATAATAATTTTTTACCAGAGGCGATAGCGAAAAAAATTACCAAAAATAAAATACAGCATATTCCATGTATATGCGGTAGACACAAGAAGAGAGACGCAAGCATCGGTGCGGATACACCCGTCAATCTGCAATCTTTATCAAATATGAAGGAGCGACGCACCCTACGGACTAACACCACATAATATAGCTGCTCCTGTACTTCATGAACCACCGAATATGCTGTAATATCAAATCCCTGGGCATCGAAATAATTCATCTGTCTCTTCCGTTTCTCTGTATTCTCTGCGCCCTCTGCGGTTTAATCATTCCAATACAACCGGAATTCATTTAATATAGCTGTACCAATAATCGCGCTCAACTGATGAATCAACTGCACCTTCAGTTAAAGACGAAGTTTACGTCAAATTAGCAAGGAAGTTGGGCGGGAGATTTCAGATGGAAAACTGCGGCTGGATTTACCCGTTTGAGAAAATGTGCTTTGTGTGCGATCGCCGGATCCAACTTCATTTTGACAGCGAATATTTGCTCCGCGCTTTATGTCAACCAGCGGTTGAATTTGCTGACAAGTTCAGTGTATACTCTTATCGCGGCGTCCGAGTGCCGAAAACAATCGGTCAAGTTCTGCCCCAATCTTGGCAAGCTTCATGGCTGTTAACAGAACAGAATGCCGAAGTGCGGCGAGTTTTGATTCAGGCGATCGGCTATCCGAAAATTTGTCAAGAATTGCAAGCAACTGAATTGGATAAGTGGGTAGCCACGGGGGCTACCCCTACTAAGAATATACTTTGTTGAAAATTGAGAATAATATTGACATAGAGCCAATTTATTTGTTAAAGATGACTTGTCCGAGTACGGGACACTTTCATGCTTTGCGAGTGCCGCCAAAAGTGCGATCGGCTAAAGAAGCGATTAGCTGGGTAAATTGGGGAATAGATCCCGAAGAATTTCAAGTCCAGACTTGAGGGGAAAGTTTAGAGTTTTCAGTGCGCGAGTTTACATTTAAAGAATTACAGCGCCACAAAAGCAGCGTTCTGCACGAGTCCAGAACAATTAAAAAATGTAGATTTGCAGCCCGCACTTGGTACTATGTACTCTGGCAGCTAAAACCCACAACTTCAAATAGACATGAGCCAGCATTCAGACCGCATTGCCCCTCACGGCGGCATCCTGGTCAACCGCATTGCCACACTAGACCAAAGACAAGAATTTTTCGATAAAGCAGAAGTCTTGCCGCGAGTCCAGTTGTCGGATCGATCGATCTCCGACCTGCAAATGATCGCCATCGGCGCCCTGAGTCCCCTCAAAGGGTTCATGAACGAAGCTGATTATCGATCGGTCGTCAAACAAATGCGCCTCTCCAACGGCCTTCCTTGGTCGGTTCCCATCACCCTCTCGGTAACAGAAGAAGTCGCCGCCCCCCTGAAAGCAGGAACTTTAGTGCGCCTCGACTCGCCGTCGGGCAAATTTGTCGGGCTCTTGGAACTTGCAGAAAAATATCACTACAGTAAAGAAGAAGAAGCCCTCAACGTCTACCGCACCGACGACCTCAAACACCCGGGTGTCCAGGTAGTAGACAAATCCGGGCCTGTTAACCTCGCAGGCGACATTTGGCTGCTGGAACGCGAACCAGATCCCCGTTTTCCCCAATACCAAATTGACCCGGCGAAATCGAGAATGCTGTTCAAAGAAAAAGGATGGAAAACCATAGTCGGTTTCCAAACCAGAAACCCCATCCACCGGGCTCACGAATACATCCAAAAATGCGCCTTAGAAACAGTAGACGGCTTGTTCCTGCACCCGCTAGTGGGGACTACTAAGGAGGACGACATCGCCGCTGATGTGCGGATGCGCTGCTACGAAATTCTGCTAGAAAAATACTATCCAAAAGATCGCGTAATTTTGGCAATTAATCCGGCGGCGATGCGCTACGCAGGGCCGCGAGAAGCAATTTTTCATGCTTTAATCCGCAAAAACTACGGCTGCACTCACTTTATCGTGGGGCGCGATCACGCTGGAGTTGGCGATTATTACGGCACTTACGATGCCCAACATATTTTTGATGAATTTGAGCCGGGAGAATTGGGAATTGTGCCGATGAAATTCGAGCACGCTTTCTATTGCACGCTGACGGAACAAATGGCTACAACTAAAACAAGCCCGAGCACTCCCGAACAACGGGTGCATTTGTCGGGAACCAAAGTTCGGGAAATGCTGCGCGCTGGAAAATTGCCGCCGCCGCAGTTTTCCCGGCCGGAAGTCGCCGCAGAATTAGCCAAGGCAATGAATATTTTCAATTACGAGATTTAAATCTTGAACTTGGGTGTCGGCGACATTCTGAATAGTTTTGAATTTTGAGTTTTGAGTTTTAAATGGGAAATTTTAAACTTAAAGCTCAAAACTTAAAACTTAAAAATCATCTTAATACTAAACACTCACAACTTAATTAAATTCCCTAAAATTATTGAGGGGAATTTAGCTGAAAATTCACAACTTAAAATTCAAAGCTATTTAAAAATGGGACTCAAGCGGCGGGAATTTTTGCAGCAAGCTGGCCGGGTGCTGGCCGCCATCGGAATCGGCGAGGCCCTGTGGCTGCAGTTGGGCGATGGCTACCTCCAAGCCTTAGCGCAACCGACAGCCAGGAAATTGGCTTTGTTGGTGGGCGTTGACAAATATCCAGACTCGCCCCTGCACGGCTGCGTCACGGATGTGGAATTGCAGCGGGAACTGCTGATATATCGGTTTGGGTTTGTGCCGTCGGACATTTTGACTTTGACTGACGCTCAAGCTACGAGGGAGAATATCGAGACGGCTTTTGTGACTCACTTGACTCAACAAGCAAAACCCGGTGACGTGGTAGTTTTTCACTTTAGCGGCTGCGGTAGCCGAGTCAGCTTGGGCGAGTCTCCTGGAAAAATCCAAAACAGTTTGGTGCCGGCGGATGATGTTTTGCCGTTGTTAGCCAACCGGGCGGTGAACGATATTTTAGAGGAAACGCTGTTGCTGTTGATGCGATCGCTCGCGACAGAAAATGCGATCGCCATCCTCGACACCAGCTACCCCTATCCGGGTTTCTCCAAAAACGGTAACTTTCGCATTCGCTCCCGCCCCCGCCCCACCATCGGCCAGCCTCGCCTCGCAGAATTAACGTTTGCCCAAGGCCTCCGAACCCGCAAAAATCTTCGTCCTGCCGCCGCCGTACTTGCTGCAGGCGCGAATTCCCAACTCGCCGCCGAACAAGAGTGGGGCGGATTTACCGCAGGTTTGTTTACCTACGCCCTCACCCAAACTTTGTGGTGGGCAACCCCCGCTAGCAGCTTCAGCGTCAGTTTCAGTCGCGCTGCGGGCAATGTTTACAGCAAGCTGGCGGGGTTATCGCAGCAACCGCAAATTCTCAATCACGATTTAACAATCGCGCCGGCGGTGAATTTTTCAAATTTAATCTTCAATTCCCCTGCATCTGACGGCGCTGTGACGGCGGTGGAAGAGGGGGGCAAAACTGTGCAGTTGTGGCTGGGGGGGTTGTCGCCCTCGGTTTTGGAGTGCTCCGAGGGTTCTGTGTTTGCTGTGGATTCCTCCGAGGGCGGGAGGCTGTTGCTGCGGGGACGCACGGGCCTCTCTGCTAAAGCCCAAGTTTTAGATGGGTCTGCTCCAACAGACGGCCAATTAACAGTCGGCGAAGTGGTGAGGGAAGAAATTCGGGTATTGCCGCGAAACATCGGTTTGACAGTAGCTTTGGACTCGGGTTTGGAACGCATCGAGCGGGTGGACGCTACCAGCGCTTTTGCGACTGTGCCGCAAGTTTCGGCGGTAGCCAGCGAGCAATTGGCTGACTGTCGGTTCGGCAGAGTCCCGGAAACGAGTTTAGCCGAAACTTCTTCGGCTCACGAGCCTGCTTTGTATCCCAGCCGTTACGGTTTGTTTTCTTTGGCTCAAACGCTGATTCCCGATACTGAGGGCGACGGGGGAGAAGCAGTTAAGGTGGCGGTGCAGCGCTTGACTCCGCAGTTGAAAGCGCTGCACGCTGGGAAGTTGCTGCGGCTGACAGCCAATGAGGGGTCTTCGCGCCTGAAGGTGCGGGCGGTTCTGGCAACTACCGCACCGCAAGCGCGGGCTGTGGCGCAGCGAGAGCCGGTGCGGGCCGGCGGTGATTATCGGCTGGAACCGCTGAGCGGAGAAAGTGAGAAATCCGCCAGTCCTCATATATTAAGTGTGAACGACAACAGCCGAATTCAGTGCAGATTGTATAACGACAGCGATCGCCCGGTTTACTTTGCGGTGTTTTGCTCGGACTGCGCGGGACGGCTTTCCGTGCTGGGCGCTGAGGGCAAAGACGCTGTGGGGGGGATGTCGCGGGCGATCGCTCCGGGGGAGAATTTGATTGTACCGGCGGCTGGGACGATCGGGTGGCCGGTATCTGCGCCGATCGGACTTGCGGAAACTTTAATTATATTTAGTGAGACTACCTTCGATCGAACTCTAGCTGCAATAGAAGCCGAGATCCAGCAAACGAGGGATGCCCAGCCAATTCGAGTGCTGTTGAATCCTTTAAATGTGGCGCGGGCGGTACTCGAAGATTTGCACGCGGCTAGCATTCCGGGGGTGCAGAAAGCGGGGATATCGACGGATGATTTGGCTTTGGATGTGAATGTTTGGGCAACTCTGAGTTTTGTTTATCGGGTAGTTTAATTGTTAAAAACTCCTCGATCCGAGTCGGCGATTGAAATCGCTTTTGATATTATGTCCGGTCGATTACCCCTAATACGGTAGGGGCGGGTTCACGAAAAATATCTGTCAATAATTGACAATCTCAAAAACCCGCCCTTTTAATCGCGGTCACTCGATCGGACTCGGACTTTGTTTGACTCTCGACAGCGGTTTCAACCGCCGCATCATAAAAGGGGTGGATTTCGCCGGATTTGGTATCAGAAATCAAGACTGATAAAGCTTTTCAACCATTTGAGCCAAGCGTTTCATGGCAGTTTCAATCTCATCATTTGTTGCAGTCAAACTGATGCGTATACACTCGTGTTTGTGCTGCCAATCTTCCCGCAAACCGGGGAAGAAGGAACTTCCTGGCACCACAATTACGCCGACTTTTTTCAACTCTTGGTACAGTTCCCAATCAGTGATTGGCAAATCTTTCAGCCACAACCACGCGAAAATTGCTCCTTCGCCCCGGTGCAAAAACCACGGCAAATCTTTCGGCATTGCTTGTTCTAGAGTGCTTTCTACGATCGCAAATTTGCTTTGATAGTACGGGCGAATTACGTTGATGGAGATGTCGGCAAGAGCGCCGGACGTAATGGCACGAGTTGCGATCGCCTGTCCGTATCTCGGCGAATGAATGCACATATTGGTCTGAAAACATTCTAATATTTGAATGATTTTTTCATCGCCGATCGCAATTCCGATTCTTTCACCCGGCAATCCGGCTTTCGACAAACTCATACAGTGCACGATATTGCCGCCAAAAATCGGCGTCATTTCGGTAAAATTCAAGGACGGGAACGGAGGGCCGTAGGCGGAATCCACGAACACAGGCGCGTCAAAAGCGGCCGCTAAATCGGCAATTTTCTTCACTTCGTCGTCGCTGAGAACGTTGCCGGTGGGGTTGCAGGGACGGGAAAAAATGACGCAACCGGTGGTTTGGTCGATCGACAATTGGCTGAAATCCGGGCGGTATTTGAACCTGTGGGCGGCTGCATCAATATCGAGGGTAGGTTTGCAGGCGACTACCGCTTCGGGAATCAAGCTCACGCCGCCGTAACCCGTGTAGTCTGGGCTCAGCGGTAGCACGATATTTTTAAGGCTACCCCCCCTAGCCCCCCCTTGGTAAGGGGGGGATGGGGGGGGTGCGGTGTAGCCGCCGAAAGCGTTGGCTGCGTAGAAGTAAATCGATTGACTTCCGGGAGTAATTAGGATATTGCGATCGGTCAAATTCAGTCCGTAACGCTGATTAAAATCCGCCAACACCGCATTGATAAAGGGCTGATAACCTTGACTGGAACCGTAGCGACAAACCACCTCGCCGTATTCCGGGCTCGCCAAAAGTTCCGCAGTGCAGTCGCGCCACAACTGCTCGACTTCCGGCAAAATCACCGGATTTCCCGCGCTCAAATTGATAAACTCCTGCCCGCTGCCGGCTCGGAGTGTTTCAATAATATCTTTCATAATTGCCCGAACTCCCGTGAGGTGGGACATCTGAGCGCCAAATTGAGTCAGGGCAGGGTTCATAGCAAATGCAGCGACAATGATAGAAGTTTACAGTTTACCCATGATAACTCCAGTCGCAGGCGTTAGCCTAGCGGATCTGGGGCATGGGTTGTCTATTGAGCATCTGATTAATTCAATAAACTCGATCGCACAGCGTTTTATTTCTTCCCCTGTGCGCGCCGGAGTATAAGATTGCGGCCATTTGTGGAGTTCGATCGAACTGAGATGTTGCACCATTCTCAATAAGCTTTTTAGGAACAGGCTTTGGGGCCTGTGAAGCGAGAAAATTCACTCTTTGTGGAACAGGCCCAAAAGCCTGTTCTTGACAATGGTGCAAGATGTGAGATCGAACAGTGTTTTTTGCCTAAAAATTAGCTAACCGAACAGCCATCTCTAATTCAAGAGTTGTGGTAAGATTTCACGCCGTCGCGCCCGATGAATTGCCGATACTTGACAACAACCATTGGAAACATCTAAAATTACTCGTAAAACCCGATCGCAACAGAATTTTATGAGAGCCTGTTACTGCTATAATTACAGGTTTAATCCAGCCTCAAAAATCCGATTTGTTGCTAGCTCATTTTCATGATTCGCGGTTTGCTCACAGCGGTGCATTTTATTATCGATCCGACTCAAGCCAATATCTGTCGTAAGGATCGTCAATTAAATAATTTCCCTTTTTTATTGTGGGATGGGCGTCCCGCCCGCCCAGAAAGGACGGGCGGGACGCCCATCCCACAACAAACATGAAAAGTAGATTTTATTTAATTCTCATTCCTAAAATCGACCTTTGAGTGGCATTACATAACAAAAACGTAAATTATCACCCAATTAATTGCCGTAAAATTCAACAAAAAAATGACACACTTTCCACTTATAGAATACGAGCAACTTACAGATCCTAAAGCCAAAGCAGTCTACGAAGAAATCTTGACAGACTTGGGGTTTGGCATCGTCCCCAACCTGTTCAAGTCAATGGCAATCAACCCTGACATATTAGAAGCAAATTGGAAAAAATTCCGGGGAACAATCCTGCAAGGAGACTTACCCCGCACGCTTAAAGAAATGGTCGGCGTCGCTATTTCCCAATCAAATAATAGCGAGTACGCTCTCCAAGTTCACCTGCACGGATTATCAGCCTTGGGGATGAGCGAAGAACTACTGCGAACCCTAGTTTCTGACTTTGCCAATTGCCCTTTGCCAAAACGTGATAAAGCCGTAATTACCTTTGGCTTGCTGGCTGCTACAAAACCCCTGGAAATGACAGAAACTGATTACCAAAACCTGCGGGATTTAGGGCTAGATGATTCGGAAATATTTGAAATTATTGCGACAGCAGACTTGTTTAGCTTTGTCAACCGATATACTGATGCAATAGCCCTCGAAATAGATGCTTTGTAATCTATATTTTATACCCCTATTATGGGCGATCGGCTAGAAGATCAAGATCGAGAAGAACTTCTGTTAACAGCCCGCCGTTTGTTAGCAGAAGCTCAAGCGCTTTCCATCCGCATTTCCGCCGTAAACGAAGTTGCCACTGCCATTAACCGCACCCTCGATCTGGGTCAGATTTTGCGGGTACTAGGCAAGCAAGCCAAATGGTTGCTCGACTTTGAACACTGTAGCGTTTGCCTGCACAGCACTAATGCTTGCATGACTTTATTTGGCCCGCATATTCCTGTAGATATTGCAGCCCTCCCAGAGGGCGGCCCTATTCACAAGGCCTTCAACACACGTCAACCTCAATTAATTCAAGAAGCGGGTGCTACTGCTATTTTATCCCCCTACGCTTCGCAAATTATCCTTCCTTTGGAAAGCGAAGGTAAGGTTTTAGGTATCGGCTCAATAAGTAGGGGTAGCAGAGAAAAAAAAGTAAGCAGGATACACAAAGTGTTGTAAAATAGGACACA
>NZ_JAUBRP010000156.1:0-2698 GCF_036701935.1 Microcoleus sp. M2_D5
ACGCATTAAATTGAGAGCCGACCGTCCTACTTAATGTTTTGTTACATACTTATAAATTTTCCCGCCGACCTACTTAATTTGACAAGTTTTTTTTCAGTCATTTTACTAATTTATAATGCGATTCCAAGTTTCACTGTCAGAGATGAGGGTTTCGTCTTCTGCACTACCTTCAGCAATTAGTCGGATAGTATCTCTAGAATTATCATAGACTATCCAGCGATCGCACAATGGCAAATATAATGAAGTTAAGTTTCTGCGTCCGCGATCGTATCGCCTGCGGATGACATCTTCTGGAATAGAATTTCCGCCACTTTCCACCCGTTGTTGTACCCGTTCAATTGCGATTTCTGGAGATTGTAACCAGAAGTAAATCAGGTTGATTGTGTAGCCTTTAGTTTTACAGTTTCTCAAGAATCGAGCAAAGTTACGAGCTGCTAAAGTTGTCTCGAAGGCGAAATCAGTGCCTGAGTCTGATAAAGTCCGCAGTCTTTGTATCATTAAGCGTCCTGCGAGGATGGCGACTGACTCTGGATTGAATTGGGACATTCCGGCGGCGATCGCATCTGCATTGACATATTCAAAACATTCTAAAAAATTGGGTAACAATCTCAGGGAAACTGTAGTTTTACCTGAACCGTTAGGGCTACCAATAATGTAAATATTCGGCATAATTGCGCTTCAACTTTTACTCACACTATTCTAACTCAAATTCAATAACTCCCAACCATTGGCGGTCACTCATTTTCAGCAAGCCACAGCTCGATTTCTTCTCGGTTGCGATCGTAATAGTTCGTCACCGCTTGCAAATCTTGAAGGGTGAGTCCTGGATAATTATAGAGAAGTTCGGATTCAGTTGCGCCCTGTTGTTGGTAGGCGATAATCGTCCAGACGGGAATGCGGGTATCGCGAATTCGCGCTGCACCGCCACAAATTCCTGGAGTTTTGTGAATGGGATGCTGAAGGGTTTGGACGAATTGCAGGGTTTGTGCTAGCAACTCATCAGGCAGTGTTTCAATGGTTTGGAGAAGTTGTTCTTTGATGGTCATAATCGATCGCCAAAATCTCAAAGAGTTGCGGGCTTTTTAGTTAGTTATAGAAGTTGCCAAAGCAGTTCTGGCAAGCGATTTTGCAGAGGTTCTAGACGTTGAGCCAGTTTGTCGCGAATTTGAATGGTAATTCTTGCTATTGTTTTTAGTCACTGATGCTCCGAGCGAATCATAGCACAATAGAAGCGCGATCGCCCTTATTTGAGAAATGCAGCGTGCGATCGCCCCCCGCGATCGGGTAAAGGTGCGATCGCGCTTCCTGATTTTAGTCGCTTCACCCTACCAATCAGTTGAATTGTGGCAAAATTTTAGTTAGCGTTGTTATCGTTGATGTCTAGATTTTGTATTGACAATTCTGAAGGTAGCGGTACAGTTATTTGTAGGAAAACATCAATTGTTATTTGATTGTTCTCAAAACTTATATTAGTTACATTAACTTTACTATTTTCAGATACACCGTCTTGAATAGGGAATTTAGCAGGTGGCTTAGTTTTATATCCAGCATCCTCAAGCCATTCAGCAATATTTCTCCAGTTTTCTATTTTTTCAATGCCTTTACCCACCAAACTTTTAACGTACTTATATAAGGTAGCGCATAGGTCAGTTTCAACTCCCTTGGGGGTTTTTTGGAGCTTTTCTGCGATTTCAGAGGGACTATAACCGCAGAGTAGACCGCGAAGGTGTCGTTTTTCCATTGGGGTGAGGCGTTTTCCCTTGGCCGAGGCCAGGTCTGCGTAGAGGTTTTCTAAGTCCCAGTGGTTCGCGGCTTCGGTAAATTGCTCGTCGGCTGGCGGCATAGGGGAGTGGGGTAAAAATTCCTGATGTAAGTCTAACATAAATCCTGATGAGTGTCAGATAAAAGCTGTGGTTGGTTAGATTATTATTTAGTATAGTGTGTAGCACCTATGTGAAATGAAATACCAAAACCATATTACAGTTGTAGGTAAAATTTCAGTAATTCTGCTGGTTTTGGTATCTGGATGCAGTGGCTTTGAGAATACAAGTAATCCTAATACTGTTTCAAATCAAGTTCCTACACCTACTCCAGCTCCGACGCCCACTACTGCTTCTACACAAGCGCCCAACCCGTTTGAAAGTGTTTCATTTCCTCTTGATGCTTGCGGTGATAAATTGCCAGATGACCAGAAAGTTTATCCGGTAAGTTTGTATCCGGTATTTCTGGAATACAGTGAGGAAAAGTTAACTCAAGTCAAATCAAGTTTTTGCCGGGACGCTATTAAAAAGGTTAGGGAATCTACAGGAAAAGATGAAATACAGGTAGCATCATTTATAGGAAGTGAACGGGCTAATCAGTTCAAAGAGTTTATCAGCGCGAAAGTGGGAATAAGTGGAAGCATAGGACAGCCTACTGCGATCGCAGCGAAAAGCGATCGAACTCCAGTAGCCCCTACTACGCCTCAACCAACCTCTACTCCTGACGAGTCCCTCATTACTTCATCATCGGATTTTAAGGCTATCACTATTAAATGTCGGGAAAAGCCAGCCGGAAAGTATATAGACTTAGAATTTGGAGAGTGTCTGCTTTCAAGCATTGCTCTAGCAAAATCTAAAAATTATAAGTAGGTCGGTGCGAAAAAACCGAACTATGTTAAAATAAGTAAAGATAGGAAATACGTCTACCAAGGTAACTC
>NZ_JAUBRP010000036.1:0-33113 GCF_036701935.1 Microcoleus sp. M2_D5
AAAGCCCGTCTTTTAAGGACGGGCTTTCAGGCCCATCCCACAATAACAATTAAAATTGTAAGTTATTTAATTCGCGAGCCTTATCTCCTAATACAGTCGCATACTGTCGATGACTGACTACTGACTAAGTATTATTACTTAAACAATCGGGACAGTTCTACCTGCTTTCTGCTTCCCGGTTCTTTTTTTCTGAAAATATCCGGATGGCTTGTGGAGTCTCAGGAATGGTTAACCTATGCTCGAATACCTCTGGGTAGTGGGAACATTACCCAAGCATTCGGCTGTGGACTCACAAACTCTTATAAGAAAGGGACTCAAACCTGAGTCATTTCGTAAGATTATATGCCATTAGGGTGGCAATTAAATCTGGTCAAAAAATATCGCCCAACTCTCAAGTTAAAAAATGCTAAAAATGACACCATTAGCTAACATTTTCAATGCCATGAAAGAGCCAGTAAAAAAGCATAATAACTCCAAGTGGGGAGCCTTCTTGCTGATGCTAGCAGTAGGCTTTGGCGGCTGGCAAATTGGGTTGCCGGAGCTGGCATCTTTTTTTAATAATAGGGCTTTTGAAAACTACAAAGCCAATCGATTCGCTGATACTCAACAAGCATATGAGTTAGCGCTCTGGGTAGATCCAAAAAGCCGCACAGCTCTTTACAATTTAGGATGGCTTTGCGAAGAGGTGCAAGATTTAGAGTGCGCCCGAGAAAAATATCTGCAAGCTGCCAAACTCGGTCTGCCCGCTGCTTACAGCAACCTGGCTAGGTTATATATAGTTGATAAAAAAAACTATCCGGCTGCAGTTCACTTCTTGTGGCAAGGTTTGAAATTAGCTGAGGACGATCGAGTAAAATATTCTTTACTCAAAAACTTGGGATGGGCTCGCCTGGAACAGCGTCGATATTCAGAGGCATTGCAGCATCTGGATGAAGCGATTAAAATTGATAGTGAAGGGCCAGCAACTTACTGCTTAAAAGCGCAAGTCCTAGAAAAGATAAAAAATACGAAGGAAGCGCTACCGCAGTGGAAAATTTGTCTAAAGTATGCGGATTCTCAAGAATTCGATGAGGATATATGGATAGGGATGGCACGTCAACGATTAAACGAGGAAAAAACAAAAAAATGAAACGCACAGTTTTGCTTTCATCAACCATACTGGCAATTATAACGGTACTGGAGCTAAGTCAAGCCTCAAAAGCAGTGCCAACTCCTGCGACTGTTAAACCTGCCCTTAATCAATCAGTCGAAATGCTGTTGAGTTCGGATCAGTCGATGCGACTGTGCAGAGATAGAAATGGTGGAAAATATGCGTGTCCGAGATTCATCATGACTTCGGAGAGCGAAGAATAAGAGTTATTTTCAATAAATTTTGTAGAGTGTACCATCACCACTTTACAGCAACAGGTATGTAGTATGTAGTAGTAAGTATGCAGGGTGCGCCGTCCGCACCTTATAGCATTTGAGATGTGAGATTAAGAATTGAAGAATTGGAAATAACTTATGGCGATAATGGTTTGCAGCTTGCATAAAGCTGCATTCTTTTTTGGAACTGTTATAACTCTTAATAATTGCTGTCTAGGCTATTGCTGGCACCCACACCGGGCGGGGATAAAACCCCGCCAGCAATTCTATCTACTCGCCCTCCGTCAAAGCTGAATCTTGCTGCTGCCGATCCGAGTTGCTGTAAAAACTAGCAATAATCGCCACCATCAACCACCACAGCATATTAACTTCCGGCCGGTACCAAACTGTATCGACAAAACCGTGGGCCATCATGCCGGCTAAAGTTGCGATCGCCCCTATCAACCAAAACCCCTGATTCGATTTGAGATTTTGGATTTGAGATTGGGGATTTTGGGATTCTTCCTCCAAACTAGAGATGTTAAATTGTGAATCCCGCAGATGTTTGATCTGCAACAAACCATGATTGACGGTGACAGTCATCAGCCACAGGAAACACATTAAACCGATAAAACCAGTTTCCACCACAATTTCCAGGAGCACCGAGTAAGCGCTCAAAGCAGTGAATCTCGGCTTCATATAAAGCGGATAAACTTTATTAAAAGCAGTGTTTCCCGGCCCAATGCCCAGAAGTGGTCGATCGCGAATCATGTCAATCACGGCAGTCCAAACATTAATCCGAAAATTGTTGCTGCTGTCACCTCTGCCGATAAACATACTCGAAACTCGATCGCGCAGAGGCTCCACTAAAGCCACTCCTAAAATTAACGCTCCAGCCAAACCTCCTAACCCTAACGGCAGCGCCCAATTTCGCCAGAACCGAGGCATCAAAGGGCTGTACCAGTACCACAGCAGCACTAAAAATACCACCAGTAGAGCCACAAAACCGATCCAAGCACCCCGGCTGTCCGTGTAGCGCAAACACGCGCAATTCACCACCAGCATCGTCAGCGCTAAAACTCTTGTTCCCCATCCTTTCCACACAAAAAGCGCGGCGGCGCTCAATGCAATGGCCGGCAGTAAATAGGAACCAAGCAAGTTAGGATTTCCCAAAAAGCTGTAAACTCGCGTGACATTGGCTTGAGTAGAAGTCGGATCGTTCCAAGTAGCTAAGGGCGGTACTTTATCAATCCACTGCCGCACGCCGTAGAAACTGACAACTAGAGAGACGTTCAAAAATACGGCAATTAACCACGATCGCCAACGGGGATCTCGCAAGATCCGAGCCATCAGCGCAAAAAACAGCAAATACAGCGTTAGCTTGCTCCAACCAGTAGCAGCAGCGACTTTCACCGGGGACATCGCGGTTGCGACGGTGGCTATGCCCCAGTACAGCAGTACCAGCAAGTAAATCGGCCTCAAGGCGATCGGGCGATCGTCCGAAACAGTTAGCAGCACCCAAAATGCAGCGCTAGCCGCCATCAACACCCCCACCAAGGCATTGTTTACAAACGGCGCCAAACCGAAAGTCAAGGCCAGCAAAACAAAACCCAAGGGTTCTGCCCACTGCATCAGCCAGCTACTCTGCCGCCAACTGCGTAAAGAACCGATCGCCAAATTGAATAAATAACTTCTACTTTGCCACTGAGAGAGCGGCAAATTTGCCAGAGTTAACTGTTGCCAAACTGAATTCATTTTTAGATTGATTATTGGTAATTGGGAATTGGGAATTGGGAATTGGGAATTGGGAATTGGGAATGGGGAATTGGGCCGAAGAACCCAAGAGCATAGTTTCTTTTTCTTCCGACTTCCATTTCTCTGACATCCGTTACATCCGACGAAAGCGAATCCGTTGCCGAACTTCCTTCTTCCTTCTATCCTTTACATCCGTTACATCCGTTACAAAATCCGTTGCCGAACTTTAGCCTTCCAACAATTCCGTAGCATTTGTGCAGGGCAGCCAGAGCACGTAGCGGTATCCAGATTCCGGGGTTCCTTGAATCGAGAGTTGACCGCCTTGAATTTCCACCAATTGGCAGCAAAGCAGCAGCCCCAAGCGTTCCCTGGCCCCGTAACCAGCTAACACCGGTGCGGTATCCTCGGCATTCTCGGCCACCAAAGCCGCCAACTCAGAAAACGCCAGCGTTAATCGCTGCGAACCCTGTGTCGGGAGTTGCGGTTCTCCGGGAGAGTGGGTTTCGGAGCTCGATGGCGAACCGCTACCAGATCCGGCCTTCAACAAGTAGTCGGTGTAGAGTTTAGCATGGGGCAAACTTTCCCCTAACCAAGGATGAAAAACCCAAACTCCGATGTTGATACCGTCTTCTTTCCGAGAAACGTGGACTCGAATCACGCTGCCTGCCCCAGCAGATTGAATAATGCTAAAAATTAAGTGGTGCAGCATTTGCTGAACCTTATCTTTATCGACCAACCAGATGCGCGACCCGGGCCCCATCGACAAATTAATTTCTTGCTCTCGTCTACTTGCCACCGAGGACAGGATTGTCACAACCTGCTGGGACAGAGTTTCTATATCGACTGCGGTTCGCTTCAAGGTGAAAGCGGAATCATCTAGTTCTGCCAGTTCCAAAATTTCTTCAACTAGCGATCGCAAAGAGCGGCTGCTGTCTTGGATCACATCAATATATTCTTTTTGCTTGCTTGTTAAGGGGCCATAAATTTCTTGTTTCAACACGCTTGCCATGCCGAGGACAGAAGTGAGCGGTGTGAGCAATTCCTGCGCTAAATTATTTAGCAGTTTTACTTTAATTGAGTTAGTAGACAAATCGATAGGTTTGTTAGTCATCGCTAATTTTTATTGGTTCATTGTCGAGCGAGGGTTGGCGGTTCATTAGACCTCTTCCAAAAGTTTATAACAATCTGTTTGTAATTCACCAAAAAAAGTAGTGAATAAAAATATATATTCCTTCTGCCATAGAAGCTCTTGTTTATCCGACTAATTAAGATTTAATCATTGCTTCTAAAGCTGATTGCAAGTCTTGAGTGAGTTCGGCAACTGCTAACCTGCGGCTGGTTTGATATCGATCGCAACGATCGCTCACTGATATCGGTTCGCCCACGGTCATCTGTACTTGCTGTTTGCCCAACTTGGGGCGGCCGAAAGGATTTCCCCCTTTGATGCGAGTTAGTACGTCCCACAGCAGTAAAGTTGTTTCTGCCAGACGTTCTGCTGTCAGTTGTTCTGCGACGTACCTGCCCGTGACGGACACGAAACTTTCTACAAGTCTCATGTGCCACATCCGAAGACTTGCTTCTTCAGCGAGGCGATCGGCTAATCCTCTTTCTAAGGGAGAAAGTGCTGCAATATTTTTGATATCTTCTCGATAAATATAGTCCCAGCCTGCTTGTTCCAGACGGCGGCAGCGGTCTATTAAACTGCCTTTGGGCTTTAAGTTAAAATATTCTTCTGCTACTTGCAAAGCCACGTCTAACAGTGCTTTCAGTCGAGCGATCGTTACTTCATTGCCAGAATCATTTTCCGTTTTGTTGGGTAGGGATAATGATGTTAAAATAGATGTTTCAGGCTGTAAATTTTTATGATAAAAACGGCTGTAAAACTCTTCCATCACTGCTAGCAAATGGCTGCCCAGTCGAATCAGGCGCAGGTATTGGAATTTGTGATTGTGGTTTTCGGAATCGGGATTTGCACTCTCTAAATTAGCTATGTCGGTGCGTTCTAAGGGTGGCAGTCCGCAATCAATTTCTAATTGAGTTAAAAGTTTTTCTAGGGGTTGCCAAGGTGGATTGACATAGCGGTATTGAATGCCGATCGGCACAATTAAAACTTTTTCAGTGCGTCCGGCTTTCAGCAAGTCTTCAACGCACCAGAAACCCATTTGAGCAACTCCCGGTTCGAGGGGGCTAACTATTTCATTGTGACCGTTGGTAGCGCCTTCTGGAGCGGCGGCGATCGGGAATTGGCTGTTGGCAAATAAATCGCGGGCCGATCGCAATCCGGCGCGATCGATCTTACCGCGAACGATCGGAGTGCCGCCGAGTTGGGAATACAGCCAGCCGACGCCTGCACCGGCCCACAGGGGAATGCCGCGATCGTAGATAAAATTGGAATGCACGGGGAATTGCAGGGGAATGCTTTTTGCCCGCGCCGCCTGGGGAACGAGTTTCCAAATTAGTTGTCCCAAACAGTAGGGATCGTTTGAGTTGGGGTGGCGGAAGGCTAGCAAGAAGCGAACTTTCTGATTTTGAAATTGGTGGAATAGTTCGGCGAGGGTTTCGACGTTTTCGGCTTGAATGTGGCTGATATTCGTCCGAAATCGCAGCCACCAGGGGAATATTTGCTTACAACCTTGCATCACTAGCGGGTTGTAGGCTGGGGGTATGAATTCCAGCGGCGGCTGAACTTGGCTAATTGAATTGGGCATTTTGCGATTTTAAATTTGAGATTTGAGATTTGAGATTTGAGATTTGAGATTTGAGATTACAGGACTTACGCATCAAGACCAAGAAACCGGGTTTTTTACCAAAATCAAAGGCTATGATGCACTATTTCTGTAAAAAAACCCGGTTTCTGCGTAACTCCTGAAGTTTTTTATTGACCGCAGAGGACACAGAGGACACGGAGGAAGAGAGGAGATAGCAAAGCGTGTCAACTTAAGGTCAAAAGTATTACGCGTCTTGGATGGGATATCATGTCCAGTCGATCGACCGCAATATTTTGGTCGGAGCCGGTTTACGGGATTTCTGGCTGATATTACGATTATTTTACAGGACTAGATATGAAGCGCTCATGTTTTCTAACCCCCTGCCCTTGACAAGGGGGAGTAGGGGGTATGCGAGGGGGTCAGAAACTCGACTAAAAACGAGATTTATCCTCAGTTTCAGCCTTGTACACAGATTTTTGCAATCCCAAATCTAAAATCTAAAATCTTAAATCTAAAATCCTATTGTGTCGGTTCAAAAATCATTTCTTGGAAGTTAATGACATCCGATCGCGGATCGCAGTGGGTGACTTTGACTTCTAGCCGATCGCCTATTGCGACCGATCGACCAAATCGCATTGCCAATTCTAAACCCAACTCTTCCAATAAAATCAATCCGAGATTGCTGTCTTCCCTCAGCCAGCGCAGCATTAAAGCTTCCCAAACTTCGTCTGGGTTGCGCCGCAAATATTCCAATCCCCAATAGCGGTTGGTTTGCCGTTCGACAGTGGATGCTTCTTTAACTGCGGTGCCGAGACACATCACAATGTCCTGTATTTCTTCAGCGGAAAAAGGCAGTGGTTCGCCCCGCAGGTGGGCTTTGATTTGGAAGTGAGTCAGCAAGTCGGTATAGCGGCGGATCGGGGAAGTAACTTGAGTGTACAATTCCAAACCCAAGCCGGCGTGGCGTCCGGGGGTGAGGCCCATTTCGCTGCGGGGCATACAGCGGCGCACGGCGCAAGCGCGGGCGGGGCCGGCAGGTACGGCCAGCAGTTCTTCATTGGGAGGGAGTTCGGGCTGTGGCTGATAGCGGTAGGGTATGGGCAGGCTGTGGGCTTGACCGTAGCGGGCGGCTAGTTCGCCGGCTAAAATCATCATTTCGGCTACTAGCATCCGGGCGGTGGAGTCGTCGATGACGTGGATTTTGATGTCATCGCCGTTGACTTTGATGACGGATTCTGGCATGAAAATGCTGATTGCGCCTTGGGCTTCCCGCCATTTTTGGCGCAGTTTTGCTGCTGAGGCGATCGCTGCTATTTCTGGTTCTGCTTCGATTCCCAACTCCAGCATTTCGTCTACGTCATCGTAAGTTAAGCGGTAGGTGGGTTTTATGGTGCTGATGTGGATGCTGTAATCTTGAGCCGCGCCGATTTCGTCTAAGGTGACGCTGAAGCTGAGGGCGCTGCACTCTTTGCCTTGAATTAAACTCATCGGCCCGGTTGCCAAAGCTGGGGGAAACATGGGGATCATTCCCGTGGGCAGGTAAACCGTAGTGGTGCGCTTTCTGGCTTCGAGGTCGAGTTCGTCTCCGGGGGAAAGCAGGCGGGTGGGATCGGCGATGTGTATCCACAGGCGCTGCTGGCCGTTTTCGAGGAATTCTAAGCTGAGGCCGTCGTCGATTTCGGTGGTGCTTTCGTCGTCGATCGTGTAAACCTTGAGGTGAGTTAAATCGAGACGATTTGTGTCGGAGTCGGTTGGGGGATTTTCTAGGCAGCGTTGGGCCACTTCTAATACCTTTGCGGAGAATTGTAGGGGAATTTGGCTGCGCCGCAAAAACAGGTTTTCGTGGGTACTCCAGAGGCCGAGATCGACGAGGAGGCCAAATGCTGCTTCGGGGTTTTCGGATCGTTGCAAGCTGGCTAAAGTTTCTAAGGCCGGGGTGCGGTGCGTTGCTTCTTCTCCGAGAAGGGCAAAGCGTTCTAGGGCGTCTAGGCGAGTTCGATCGCTGTGTTCCCAATCTACATTTTCCCCTGCCAGCCGCTGTTTGACTCGATCCCAAAATCCTTGGGATTCTTGGTGTCGCTGCTGTTCTACTTCTTGCTGGTGTTTGATTTCGGCTACTTGGGCTGCCGAGCGCGGTTCGTAGCGATCGCCCTTTTGTTTGAAATACAGTTTGTCTGTTGATAGCAAACAGTAGGCCGCGTAACACTGGGCCGCACTACTCTCAGAAAATAGCAGCATTGCCAGGGATTCGGGATCTGCTGTTTCTCCGTCACCGACTAAAAGTTCCCAAGCGACTTCCAAACTCGACGGATCTGAGTATGCTTCTACTTCTTTGAGAAATTTGGGAATATCGGAGGGTTTGTAAGTTTCTCCGACTACTTCGTAGCTGATTTGTTTGGGCGGTATGCTGTGCGGTTGACTGTTTTCGTCTACCACCACCCAGTTTTTCTTGCCGTCGGGGCGATCGGCAACTGCCAGACGGCGGTCGCCGTGCACTCTAAATTCTACTAACGTTCCCTTCTCCACTTGCCAGCTTTATATTTGAGATTTTGGATTTTTACAGTAGCCGCGTATCGAGTTTCGAGCTTGCGATTTTAGATTTTGGATATTGGCAATTTTTCTGGTCAATTGTGAAAGTTAAAATCTCAAAACTTGTTCTTTATTCTTGCTTTTTTTTTAACTTTTGACTTGTGATTAAGACTTGCGCGGCTGCGACTCTTAATCTTATTTCGCGATTATTTCGCTGCATTCTTGCTGCACTATTAATTACAGAAAGACGTTCTTTTCGCGCAAGTCTTATTCCCAGTCCAAAATCTAAAACCCAAAATCCCAAATCCTGTTAACCTTCTTGGTTTACGAAGGGCATCAAAGCTACAATTCTTGCTCTTTTGATGCTTCTGGTCAGGTCTCGCTGCTGTTTTGCCGTCAATCCGGTAATCCGGCGGGGCAAAATTTTACCGCGTTCTGTGACGTATTTTTTGAGCAAATCGACATCTTTGTAGTCGATCGGGTCTCCTGGTTTGATGGGCGAAACGCGCCGGCGAAAGTAAGTCATGGTTTGTTCTTTGTTGACTGTTGTTTTTTGACTGTTGACTGTGAGTTTTTAGTTATTAGCCGTTAGTTGTTAGCCGTCAGGAAAGCACTGGTTAGTTATCTGCTTTTCGCGGAGCAATATCAATTGCCAACAACTGATGACTGATGACTAAGGACTAATGACTAATCGCTACTTGATCTCTTTGTGAGTCGTGTGCCTGTTGCAGTGGGGGCAGAACTTTTTGAGTTCCAGCCGCGCCGTCGTGTTGCGACGGTTCTTGGTGGTGGTGTACCGAGACACGCCTTTTGAGCGTTTGCTTACGTTTGTACGGCACTCAGTACACTCTAGAGTAATTATGATGCGGACGCCTTTAGCCATAATTCTAAATAAATTTCGACTAATTTAAACACAATTTATTATCTTCTCACATTGCTCTGCACTTGGTCAAGCAATCTTCTAACTTTGATGTCGAGGGAGTAGCCGCGGCGGGTTCCAACTACGATCGTCCCGCTGATGCGATCGTGGAAAGCTTGGGGAAACCTTTCGGCGGAGGTGAGGGCTACGCTACAGTCGATCGCCAGGGGCAGCATCAGCAGCAAGACGGCGGCGTTGGTAGATGTGAGTCCACCTATACCTGCGAAGGCTAAGGCGGCGCAAAAGCCCAGCAATGCCTCGCGCTTGCACAGTTTTTGCACTCCGGGAGTCCGTTGGAATCTGGGATCGACAATTTTCATGTCCAAGGCCCAGCGCCCTAGACTTTGACCTTTATTTTTCCTGACGATGGCTACCCGCATTATCAGCCACAGCAGGACAAAAAATACGGTTTGGACGATCGCATTAGTACCCAGAAGCAAACTGGGCAGCCAAACTGCGATTCCGTCGATGCAGAGGGCCGCGGCGCGGCGGCCCACGGATACTTTGGGAACCAGAGGTACTAAATCGGAACTCATAGGCAAAAAGGTCGATGCCACTAGCTACTTTTTGATCTTAAGCTGTGGAATAATCGATCGGCATCAATGGCGTGTCACTCAACTTCCCAGCCAAGCACTAATTATTCAAGCTGAAAATGGATGTTCGCCAATTCCCAACTGCTGTTTCGAATTTTCCACCTGTTCCCACAGTGTTTGGATCTGAGTAAACGCCTGTTCCACAGAGATTTTACCGTTAGATGTCAAAGAACTGATATAACCCACTCGCTGAGAAAACTCTTGTAAATTCGCATTGAATACCAAATTCTCTGGCTTTACTTCACCGTAATAGCGATTTTGAGGATATAAAAAATTTGAATTTGCTACCATTGCTTTAACCTCGCCTGAAAACTTGTTTCCCGATCTAATCAATATTATTATAAACCGCGATGACCTTCTAAAGATGTGCCGTAAGTAGCAGAAATCCTGTGACATTGGGCGATTTTTTTTGTGATGGCAATTACACCGACAGATGAGGGGGACAAAAACCTCAGTAATTTCACGAGTACAACTTACGCAGGCGGGGTCAATCGATTTTAGATTTGAGATTTTAGATTTTAGATTAAAGAATTGAAGCATTGACCCAGCCCAAAAACGGATACGCTGCCACGTACAGGAGTCGTGGAAAGATCAAAATTTTAGACCCTAGTTAAAGCTCCCAGATTTATCTGTGGGATCAATCTAAAATCTCAAATCTCAAATCTCAAATCTACTGACTTGCACGAGATAGATACGTTCGGCAAGTTTTGTCGGATACAGGTTTTTTATTTCTGGACGGATCGATCGCGTGGCGGGTATCCTGGATGCGGCAATTGTCAAAAACCTGGTTTCTGCGTTAAGGCTTATACAGCATATTCGGTGGTTCATGAAGTACAGGAGCAGCTATATTATGTCGTGTTAGTCCGTAGGGTGCGTCGCTCCTTGATATTTGATAAAGATTGCAGATTGATGGGTGTATCCGCACCTTACTCGCGTCTCTCTTCTTGTGTGTACCACATATACATGGAATATGCTGTAACTTCGGATTTGGTGTCTAAATCAGGTTCTTGTTAGGCCAGGAGTGAGTGATTGAAATAAGTGACAAAAACCCCTGACATGGATAATATTATTGCAGAGATAAATAGTTAGAGTTTTAGTAGGAATCTGCGTAGTGTATCCCAGTGCGCGTCAAGCGAAGCTATCCCGAAGGCGCGTGCGGGCCCGTTGCGGTAGGGAATCGCCCCCTCCCAAACTCCCGAAGCGGCAAGTGTCAATCAGACTTGCCATCACCGTAATTGCTGGTATTATCATCGCCTTCAACATCCCTTACTCCTTAATTCCAGTGTTTAAAGAATCCGCATCCCAAGCAACCCCGCCGCCAGAAATCCAAAACGTGCTCGCCGGCAAGCGCAAAATTGTGATAGTGGGCGACAGCATCACCGAGGGCGGGAAATACCCCGGAGGTTACGTTTGGCTGCTGCAACGCTATCTCAATGCCCTTTATCCCGATCGCCAAATCGAAATCGTCAACGCCGGAATCTCCGGTAACAAGGCGACTGATATGCAAGCGCGCTTCCAGAAAGATGCGATCGACCAAAAGCCAGATTTAGTGATGATTAATGTCGGAGTCAACGACGTTTGGCACGCTTTCTTTGACTTCCAAAACTTGCGATTTTATCCGCAAGGCCAGTTGCCCACCGGAGTGCCACTGGCAGAATATCGGGAGAAAATAACTCAAATGGTGCTGGCGGCAAAAGCCGCAGGAATTCGAGTTGTACTGCTTTCTCCTACTCCTATCGGCGAAATTCTCGACGACCCAGAAAATCGCAAGTTGCAAGATTATATTGCCGCGATGCGAGAAATTGCGTTAGAGAATCAGTGCTTGTTTATCGATTTGAATGCGCCTTGTCGGGAAGTTATCGCCACGTATCAAAAGCACGCGGGCAAAACTCTGAATTTGTTGGCTGCAGATGGAGTACACCCAAATCAATCGGGATATCGAATTATAGCTTTTACTATCTTGCGCGGTTTGGGCGTACCCGCAAAGGATATTGAGAATTTGGAAGTCAAAAATTGAATTTTTGAATTTAGTTAACAGTTGACTTTGGGCTGTTAATTGAAAGTATCAAAGCTACAAGGCCCCTGATGTATATCGCGGGTAAATTATTCCAATATAACATCTCAAATCTCAAATTATTCAATCGGTGGATGATAGCGTTTTAGCCAACAGCTACCAATAATAACTAAGGCCACCACAACTATAATTTCCGTCCAAAAAAACGAAAGAAAATCGCTGGCAGTTCCCACCGGAGGCACCCCCGGTTGAGCATTGCGAATAGCGGGAAAAGCAAACAGCATCACGGCAGTCCAACTCAGCATTCCCACTTCCGGTAACTTACCCGATTTCATCACTTTTAATGCTAGCAATAATGCCATAATTGACAGCACCCACATGATGACAATAATCACTAAAGCAAAGAACTTCACTGGGAGCGATCGAGTTGCAGAAACATCGATATAAATAAAGATAGATGAATTCTCTTCCATCGGTTTATAACTGATGTCGAAGCCTGGAACATCGGCATGAAAATTAAATTCCAGCGGCACGGGATTCAGTTCAAAGGGAGCAAACTTTTTCCCAATCGAAGGCAGTGGATCAATCGAAATAGCTACTTTAGCAATGTGCTTGTCAAAGGGATAATTATTAATTTTTCCTTTGACTAAGTTAAACTTCAGTGCAGGGACAATCATCGGTTTGCCTTCTTTAAAGGTAATTTCCGAATCCGGTACATTTGCGCCGTTAACTGTCATTAACAAGTCTTGAGCCGGGTAAGTTGGCCCTTTTTTATAAATACCTTTGAGTTCAAACTGCAAGCGGGCTTCTAATTCGTTTTTAATGGGGTCAACGGCAATTAATGTCATTTTGACCTCAACCAAGCCTTTGGACGCTACAGCGCTTTCTGGAGAGGGATTGTAAGGCTCTTGGGCGTTAGCATTGTGAGAGTAAATAGATAAGATAATTGAAAAAAATACGGGGACAATGCAAATTAAAATAAGTATTTTTTTGAGATTAATTTTGTTGACAGTTTGCATTTATTATGGATATTAGATACAGCAGGAGCCAGGAGTAAGGAGTCAGTTTTAACTTGTATTTTGCACCATTTTGATGAACAGGCAAGATGCCTGTTCCACAATAAGAATTATGTTTTGTGGGGTGGGCATCCTGCCCGCCCCTCAAAAGATTAAGGAAGCAGTACATTTGGTGTGAAACTTCCGTGCAAACCGTAGGGAATGTGCTGTTTTAAATGCAGTCGTGCTACGGGCCCTTTGGTGATGTCGCGAGCATCTAAAATCACTAAGGTCGATCGATGATTAGCTGCATCATACATTAAAACCAGCAGCCAGCCGTCATCCTCAGCCGTTGCACCTTCAGGCGAGACGCCTGAACCACGGGGAATAAACACCGGTTCCCCCGCAAAACCGCGCGGTGCGGCACTCCAAATTTGCCTTTCACCAGTCACGAAATCAATTTTGAGGATAGCTTGCAAAGGAGCATTTCCCGTGGGAGAATCCGCAGCACCGATATAAAGATATCGGTAAGGTTGTCCGACATTATTGGGATGCAAAGTGGGAAACTCGCAACACCGAGTTTCAACAACTTGATGCTGTACTGTTTTGTCTTGCAAATTTAACTTAAACCGCCACAATTCGCCGGCTGGAATGCTCTCAAAATCAATCTCGCGAAAATCGCCGTCTGCTTCTACAGTTGGAAATGATTCGTAACAAACTGAATCAACAAAAACTTCGTCTCCTTCTTCCCAGGCGTTGCAGTGGTGGAAGACAAAACAAGGTTCGGTTTCTAATATCTTTACCTCGTCAGTGCCGTTGCGGGGAATTAAAATTGCTTGCGTTGGCTTGTTTGGCGAAAATTGAATGCACTGGGAGGCACTCCGAAATCCTAACACGAAAAGCAGCGGATTGAAACTGACGGGATTTTGGAAGAATATGCAGTAATTGGGGGTAATTACCATGTCGTGCAGGAAGGCAAAACCCGGTATTGTATGGGCGTGACGCTGCAAAAGTTTGCCGCTTTCGTCGAGTTCGTAAATCGTGATGGTACTCGACAAACCGGGCTTGACAGAAAAGTTTACTAATCTGTCTCCTTTGCCATTTTTCCCTTTTTCAATTCTGGGGTGGGCGGCGAAGGCTTCACCGGGTTGTAAGATGCCGTCTAGGGTGTCTAAGCCGAGTGTTTCTAGGGTGCGGGGGTCGAGTCTGTAGGGCTGTGCGGCTTCCCAAAGTGCTAGCAGTTTGTCGCCCCAATAAATGATGTTGGTGTTGGCAATGTTTTTGATTTTGACATCAAAGATGTTCGCTAGCCAACCCCCTGGCTTTTGTGTGCCGAAAACGCCTCGGTGGAGGATTTTTCCGGCTTTTTGTTCGGCGAGATAGCCTTCTGTGTGTACGAATCGGTTGCGAAAATGGGCGCGGCCTTCGGATATTGCGATCGCACAAATCATTCCGTCGCCGTCAAACGGATGGTGGATGCGCTGGCCGTTGATATCTAATAATCCGGGCCCGTTGCGAAAGAATGTGCCTTGCAAGCCGGGGGGGATTTCGCCTTCTATGTTGTCAATCCAGTAGTCGGATTCGTTGGGTTGGGATTCGTAGCCGCGCTGCCAGTCGGTGCGATCGTATGATACGTTTTGGGCGGCTGTTTGAGGTTGGGAAATCTGTAATTTTTGCATGGGTATAATAAGCTTTTATTGATTTAACCGCAGAGAACACAGAGGGCGCAGAGAGAAGGAAAGTCGGAGAATGAGGAAACACAGTTAAATTCATCCGTGTATCTGTGTTTGCCTGCCTTTATTTGCTGTCTGCGGTGCGGCTTTGTGACCTTACTGTCGGTACTAAGTCGGGAAAGTATTCTGGCATGAAATGCTGTCCCCCTGGTTTGGAACTGCCTGGTTCTGGTTCTAATACGGGAAGAGACTTTTGATTGTTTGGATCGCTGCTTTCTGTACTGTCGGCGGGCAGCCAATTTAAGAACAGTAGGGGCAAAAGTGTGGAGAGGTTTGTGATGATGACTAGCAGCCAGAGGTTATCGAAATTGCGATCGGTAATTCCTAGCAAGTGGGTCAAAAGTGCACCGCCTTCGTGGGACAAAAGTCCTGCTAAATTTGTGATTGACATCAGCAGCGCAAATAATGTTGCTTCGACGCCGGGGGGACACAAGCGGGCGGAGAGTACGAGCACCGGCATATAAGCAATTTGTCCGATTACTGTCAGGATTAGGCTGTCTCCGATGCTGAACCATCGATCGTCAATTCCTAAAGTTCGGTTGGCATGAGTTACTAATAATAAAGTAGTCATGCCCAAAGCAGTCGCAATGACTGTTGACCAGCCAAAAATTACTCGAAATGGAACTGTTTTGAGGAAGCGCTGAAACAGCCAGATGCCGGCGAGGGCGGCAATGCTGGTAACCAGGCGCACTCGGCCGAGAAATTCTGGTGGAAAGCCTAATTCGTTGGTGGTGAAAAAGAAGAAGGCGGAGTCTGAGCTTGGGGTGGCTTGCAAGAGGAAGAGAAAGGCGGTGGGCAGCCAAATCGTTTTTTGGGTAACAGCTTGCCGCAGTTGTTTTAGTTGGTCTTTGACCGTTTCAAAGTCGGTTCTTTTGTTGGTTTTTTCTTCGGCAATTAACCAAGCTGTTGCTGATACAATTAGCGGGAAAGATGCGGTGATTAAAAATATTGTGTGGGTGCTCAAGTGTTGCAGCAGGGAACCGCTTAGGTAGGCGGTAATTAGTCCGCCGAGGGCTGCAGCGCCCCAAGACAAGGATTGCAGGGAACCGGCGTCGGTAACGGATTCTTTTCTGGCCCTTTCGACTACCAGGGAGTCGGCGATTACGTCGCTGACGGCGAGGGAGAGGGAACTCAGGGCGATCGCGCCTGTAGCTGCCAGCGGTGTGTGTACAATTGTTGCGAGGCTCACCCATGCTGCAGTTCCCAGCAGCCCGGAGATGACGATGTAAGGGCGTCTGCGGTAGCCGAATATCGGCAAACCGTCCGACATGAAGCCGAAGACGGGTTTGATAATCCAAGGCAGGGCGACGACGCCCAGCATGGCAGAGACTTCTGCCGGACTCATGCCGAGTTCGTCTTTGAGAAAGAAGCTGACGGCTAAGCGGGCTAGTCCGAGAATGCCTTGGACGAAGTAAATCAGTAAGATGGCTATGAGTTCGGGGGTTGGCTCATTCCCAAAGAATACTTTTTCTTTTAAAGATTCTTTGAGTTTGCTGACGCCGGAGGGGGAAACGAGCATTTGAGCAATATTTCTTAATGAATCTCAATATTTATAACACATTCTTAATGGTTTGCGGGAACTGTCGGAGGTGGGATGCGGAAGTGAGGGGGAGGTGGCAGGTACTATAAAATTATGATGAGCTCGAATTAAAGGATTTTTGGTAGCAATGAAAGCAGAAATTAGAATTGTCTTTCTCGCAGCGGCTGGGATTTTAGGAATTGGGGTTAATTTAGCCTCGGCAATACCTGTTGCTAACCAGCAAGGTGATTATCCGGTGCCGCCTGCGAGACAGCGGGGCAACCGGCAGGTAAATTGGGTGGTTGTTGACTCTGATCCTAAAGGGTTGAATTGCCGGATGGCTCAGAGATTTCGCTCAATTTCTGTAGACGGTTTGGATGCGCCTGCTGAGTTGTTTGAAAGAAATAAACATAATGTTTCGCAGTGGCCTGTGGTGACTGTTTTTCGGCGGGGACAGCGCTTGGAAGCGGTGACTGGAAATAATGCTAATCAAATTATGATTTCTGACAGTCAAGGCAAGGGTTGGCTGCCGATTTCAACGGATAAGGGTAATTGTTTTGTGCGGGCGAACAGCCGTTTTATTAAACCGATTCGGGAAAATCCTACTACTTTGAAACCTTTAGAATAAGGCAGAATGGCAACAGAAAAAAAAACATTACATTATACAACATATATGCAAACCGCGAGCAATTCTCAAACCCTGACAATCCAACTGTCTCCTGAAGACAGCGAAAGGCTTTTAGCAGAAGCGAAACGCCGTCAACTTGATGCCCACAGCCTAGCTGAGATACTGCTGCATGAAAGTTTAACCCAGTTAAATCCTGTTTCTTTGGCTGATATTGAATCTCTGGAAAAATTGTACAGCTTCCGGGGAAAAACAGAAATATTACAGTTTCTGGAAAAACATCATTTTTTGATGCCCGTATTGCTGGAAGCACCAGACAAAATTTTCAATTACTTCCCCGGTAAAAAGTTGTGCCTTGAAGTTGAGGCAGACTCTGATTTTATTAACTCCGCGCAGCTATTTCTGGATATTATTATTGATGGTGACGCTGATGAAATCATAGACGCGGCACTTGACAAAGAAGAAAAATTGTCAGAGGATTGGTATTTACCTCTGCCGTATGAGGTGCGGAGAGTTTTTAGTTGTGGCGTGCGCTAATAATGACTTTTGACTGGTCGCAGTATCTGAATCTAGCAAAAGAATTTCTCGGTCAACCGACTCCTCCTGCAAATCAAGAAGCCAAAATGCGATCGGCTATCAGTCGGGCATATTATGCAGCTTTTATCAGTGCTAGAAATTACTTGCAGGAAACAGAAGGGCATTCTATTCCGAAAACGGCAGATGCTCACAAGTATGTTGTGCAGCAATTCAAACAGAGTTCTGAGGCCGAGCGTCAAAATATAGGGAGGAACTTGGAAAAGTTGAGAAGGGATCGAAACGAAGCAGATTATAACAATAGTGTACCCGAAATTTTCAAGATTAGCAAAATAGCAGTCAAGCGAGCGCAGCGGGTAATCTCTCAGTTAAGCAACCTATAAACTGTCAACTTTTAGACCAAATCGAGGCACTGTTTAGACAATTATTTTCTTGGTTTTAGCAGGTGTAAAATTGGGATTTGCCTACTTCGTTTACCATCTAAAATTGATAGGTAATGTGGGCCAGATGTTTTTTTTAAGGGCTGTTATATGATTATAGATCCTAAAAATGTGCCGGAAATTACGGGTTCCAAGTACCCTCAGCAATTCCAATCTGCTGTTGCGGGGAGAGTTAAAAAACGCTTGGGCGATGCTGCCGGATTGCAGAATTTTGGGGTAAATTTGGTGAGACTTGCGCCGGGAAGTTGTTCTGCTCTCAGGCATTGGCACACTCGTCAAGATGAGTTAATCTATGTTCTGGAAGGGGAAGTTACTCTGATTGCAAATTCGGGAGAGCAAGTGCTGAAACCGGGTATGGCGGCGGGTTTTCCGGCGGGTGATGCAGATGGGCATCATTTAGTCAACCGATCGAATGCAGATGTTGTTTATCTGGAAATTGGCGATCGCACTCCGGGAGATAGTGCCGAATATCCCGATGACGATCTAATTGCGAAAGCTAACGGGAATAGTTGGATTTTTACTCGCAAAAATGGCGAGGTTTATGAGAGTTGAAAATTTATGAGTCAAGTGAATCTTTGGACTTCGGCGGAACACGCAAAAATGGCGAGGTTTATGAGAGTTGAAAATTTATGAGTCAAGTGAATCTTTGGACTTCGGCGGAACACGCTTTGTGGTATCTTGCTAAAGCTGATGGCATTCCTCACCGCACTGAAGGTGAAGCGGTTTTGTTGGAGGAAGTGCCGAAAAATGTGAAGCGAATTCTGGATGTGGGCACGGGAGACGGACGGTTGCTGGGCTTGCTTAAGTGCGATCGACCAAATGTTGAATGTATGGCGATCGACTTTTCGCCTACAATGCTGGAAAAAGCCAGAATTCGCTTTGCTGATGACCCAAATGTCACGGTAATCGAGCACAATTTTGACGAATCCTTACCGGATTTGGGCAAGTTTGATGCGGTTGTTTCTAGTTTTGCGATTCATCATGTAGCAGACGATCGCAAACGTTCGCTTTACGCCGAGATTTTCGAGCTTTTGGAGCCCGGAGGCATTTTTGGCAACTTGGAGCACGTAGCGTCCGCAACTCCGGCTTTACATGAGAGATTTCGAGAGGCGATCGGTATTAGCGATTCGCCCGACGATCCGTCTAATAAATTGCTGGATGTGGAAACGCAATTGCGCTGGTTTAGAGAAATTGGTTTTACCGATGCAGACTGTTATTGGAAGTGGCGGGAACTCGCTTTATTAGTTGGGGTAAAAGCTGTTTAGCTGCGGGGAAGGACTGCATTGTCGTGTCCTTTTAAAACTGGAAATAGTCACAATTAGTAAGGTGCGTCAGATTTTTCAACCCTCAATAATCGTTCTATAACTTCACCTGACGCACCCTACAGCCCCAGTTAAAGGCCTGTTTTAAGAGTTATTAACCAAACGATCGAATTAACAACAAACAAAAAGGTATAAAAAATATAGATTGATGGGGCGCAGATAGCTCGACCTAAAGAAGGCATTTTAAGTTTTTTTAACGAACCGAGCGGGTGAACTAGACCTTCCGGTATAGAACGGGTACTAAAACTTTCATCTAAGGCCATTTCATCATTCAAGAATTGGGTAACTGCATTGACTCTTAGCATATAATAAAGTTGCACCCTCCAGTAGGTAGCTTCTAAAAACCAGAAACCAAAAATTATAACGTATCCCAGCGGAACCAACGCATCTATTTTGCTTGTAAAAACCCAACCAATCAACCCTACCCAAATGGTAATTGCCGCAGTTTTTAACTGCATCAGAATAGTTGTGAAATTAGCTATTTTTTTCTCTAGTTCCTCTGCTCCTTGTTGCAGCATTGCTAGCTGAAATTCAAATCTATCCATGTTTGATTCGGCGAACGTTTATATTAGAGCTATCCAAAAAATTATAATCTTCTTTTTTCGGTGTCGTTAGATAACTTCGCCTGATGCACTCTAAAAGTCGATTTTAGATTATATAGTAAGGTGCGTCAGCTTCCGAAATTCCCGATCGCCGTTACAGAACTTCGCATGACGCACCCTACAAGTCCTGTTGTGTGACAGTTGCGTCCAGGGCTATTAAAGTCACGCAGGAAGCATCCCAATTTTGTAAGGGCTTAGGTATGCAGTTGCGCTTCAGCGCTTTTAAAAGACATTTTAAGAGCGCTAAAGCGCAACTACATACTAAGGAGCGCGAATTAAATAACTTACAATTTTAATTGTTATTGTGGGATGGGCCTAAGAGCCCGTCCTTAAAAGACGGGCTCTTAGGCCCATCCCACAAACTTGTGGAAGTTATTTAATTCTCATTCCTAAGAGCAATAACCGATGAAAGCGGTTGTTATATTTGCAAAAATGGGATGCTCCCGTCGCGCACCTTACTAAATTAAATTAAATCCGGTACTTTAGGTTTGATTCGGCGCTCGTACCAGTTCATTAACGGGGTGGAAGTAATGCCGTGCAGAATCACAGAAATTACTATGGTTGTAAAGGTAATCCAGGCAATTTTTTCGGCGGTTTCGCCTTTCAAACCGTCACCGAAAGCATAAGTAAGATAATAGATAGAACCGACACCGCGAATGCCGAACCAACCGCACAGCAAGCGGCTGGCGGGATGCAAAGGACTGCCGACCGTACTAATCCAAGCTCCCACAGGCCGGATTAAGAAAATCAACAATCCAGCTACTAAGAGGGAGTATCCTGCATATGCCAACATAGGCTCTAGGCGCAAAAGCGAACCTAATAGTAAAATAGTTGCTACTTCCATTAACTTTTCTATGCGCTCGGTAAAGTGCAGTTGGGAAAGCGGCTTTTCTGGGTTGCGGTAACTCCGCTGCACGACAATTCCTGCTACAAAAACTGCGAGAAATCCGTAGCCGTTGACTACTTCTGTGAGGGAATATGTGAGCAAAATTGTGCTGAGTGCAATGAAATCTTCCATTAATTGATCGGCCGGTCGATAGTGTTGGAGTTGCCGATCGATCCAGGTGACGGCTTTAGCTACTAAAATGCCCATAACGATACCTGCGGCGATCGCCCAAATCAAGTCAATTGCTACCCACTGCGAAAACCAGTTCGACCAGTTGTTATCTTTTAGCGAATAAATGCCGAAATAAACGAAGGGAAAAGCTAAAGCATCGTTCAAACCGCCTTCCGACGTTAAACCAAAACGCAATTCATCGCGATCGTCTATATTAGCTAACTGAACTTCTGAGGCTAAAACTGGATCGGTGGGAGCGAGAATTGCTCCGAGTAAAATCGCCTGGCCCCAATCTAATTTCACAAACCAATGACCGATCGCAGCCACAGCAAAAATCGAAATTGGCATTAAAAAACCAATCAGCCGCGCTGTGGAATTCCAGGCCCAAAGTTGCAGGGGGCGATTCATTTTTAAGCCGCAACTGAACAGAGAAACAATAACTACAAATTCTGTAAGTCTTTCTAAAAATTCAGCTTCGGGACGCAAGTCAATCAGCTTGATGCCGTAGGGCCCCAATCCGATACCGACAATTAGATAAATTAAGGCATAAGATACAGGCAATCGCGAAATCCAGCCGGAACCCAAGGTAACGGTAAGCAGGAGGATGCCAATAACTAGCAAGTTGAGAATGTAATCATCCACCATAGCGATCGCACTTTTAATCAGATATAGCAAGTGCAATTTTGACACGTAAAAGCTTTTGGCGCATCCGTCGTCCGCTAGATTCAGCTATCCTCCGAAAGTGGTGTGGGCGGGTTTATATAGATTGTTAGTGGGAATTAGAGATTGTTGGTGAAACCGGCCCCTACAAGTATTATGGTTAATTTACCGGATCTCATCCGACTCATGACTAATGACGAATGACTGAAGATTAATAATTAATTAGAAAGACCACTTTTTTCAGTAGCGATTATGTGCAAATCTACGTGTTTGAGCGATCGCACTAACTGTTGAGTCAAAGAACCCCGCAGCAGCAATTTCCAGCGGGATTGCTGGCTTTCGCCGATCACAATTTGAGTAACGCGATACTGTTTAGCTACTTCGGAAATCGCTTTGGCTATATTAGTGCCGTTTACCCGCAAAAATTTCCCGTTAAATTCTTGACACAGTTTCTCACAAGTTTCAACGTGCAAGCTTTCTGCTTTTGTTAAAAATCGGTCTGGATCGTTGACAAACACAGCATAAAATGGGGCATTCATGTAGCTCGCAATCCTCGCGCCCCGCCGCAGCAGTTGCAAAGAATTCGGATAAGTCGAGATGCACACTAATACTCGTTCGTGAATGTTGCAAGATTGACCTTTTAAAGTTGCTGCGTCGTCTTCAACATTGTCTGCTACTTCTCGCAGGGCGAGTTCTCGCAAAGCGATTAAATGACGGCGCTGGAAAAAATTTTCTAAAGATTGTTCAATTTTTTCGGGAGCATAAATTTTGCCTTCTAGCAACCTTTCTTCTAAAGTTTCCGGCGTGACATCGACAACGACTATTTCGTCAGCATCTTCGAGGACGCGATCTGGCACTCGCTCTCGCACTACAACTCCGGTAATTCGAGCTACTAAATCGTTGAGACTTTCTATGTGTTGAATGTTGAGAGTAGAGAAAACATCTATCCCAGAATTGAGAATTTCTTCAACATCTTGATATCGCTTTTCTCGCAGAGAACCAGGAATGTTTGTATGAGCTAGTTCGTCTATTAATGCTAATTGAGGACGGCGTTTTATGACAGCATCGGTATCCATTTCTGCGAGCATTTTTTCGCCGCGCAGCATTTGTTTTTTGGACACTATTTCCAATCCTTCTGCTTTAGCTGCTGTCTCTTTCCTGCCGTGAGTTTCTAACAGTCCAATTACCACATCAATGCCTTCAGATTTGAGTGTGTGTCCTTCTTCCAGCATTCGGAAAGTTTTACCAACACCGGGGGCCATGCCGATAAATATTTTGTGCTTTCCCCGGCGGGGGGTGCGATCGTAAGTGCGGTTAGGTTGGGCATAAACCGCGTCTGGATTGTTGGTAAGTTCGCTAGAGTGAATCATAGCTGAGTTGTCAGTTGTCAGTTGTCAGTTGTCAGTTGTCAGTCACATTTGTAGGTTGGGTTGAACGAAGTGAAACCCAACTCCAACTTGAACTGAAGTGTTGGGTTTCGTTCCTCAACCCAACCTACGTATATTATAAACGGTCGAGAGCCAAATTCAGTTGGAGGACGTTAACTCCCGGTTCACCGAAAATGCCAAGAAATCTGCCCTCTGTATTTTTAGCTACCAAAATTTCTACTTGATTGAGATTGAGCGATCGCACCGTGGCTATCCGCTGAATTTGCGATCGAGCTGCCTCTATGCTAATGTGCGGATCGAGGCTAGAACCAGAGGTGTAGACTAAATCAGCAGTCGGTTTGATACCAGCTTTGTTGAGGCGCTCTAATTCAACTTGCACCCCTTGAAAACCATCTTTCTCATTGCCTCGTTTCAGCAAATCAGAGTTACTGGGGGCAAGGTTGCTCGCTCCCGAAACACCCGTTCTTTGACTAACATTTTCTCCCTTTGTCGGATCGTAATTTTCTGTCGCAAAGCTGCTGTAGTTTGTGGTGCTGGGACGACCCCAAAAATATCTTTCTGAGGAGAAAGGTTGGCCAATTAACGACGAACCAACAACAACTCCTTGCTTGGTAATTAAGCTGCCGTTGGCCTGGGAGTTGAAGGCAATTTGGCCGATTGCTAGCAAGATTAAAGGGTAAATAATGGCTGTAATTCCCCACAAAACCAGGCTAAGGCGAATGGCTCTAATTATTTCTCTCATAAATTACCTCGATCGGTTATTTGCTAATGGTTAATTTTTGACTAAAATCTTTCCGGCTGAAAGATGACTACCAACAGGTAAATAGAAAGGGCGATAACCACCAAACCTAGCAGACTTAAACCCCAGACAGCTTTTCGGGTCAAATCTTCACCCGCTGCAGCGTAGACAGCGGGGGCAACTATAGCATTGAAACACATTACTAGAAATAGCTGCACCGGGATTGGGTGGCGCTGCCAAAGCATTTGTGCTAACTCAAAGTTTTCTTGTAAATCTATGGGAAAAATATCATTCTGCCAATTATTCCGTTTCATGAATTCTCCTTATTTTGGGAATAAATATCTGTCTTTCTATTGGATTATTTTTTGGGGAAAATCGAGGCAGAGCCTCTGGATATGCGTTACCCGGCAGAGCCTGGTAACGAGATTAATCCGTGTATCCCTGTCAAAATTCGTGTTGTGCTTTCCCGATCTATGCTAGCCCAACGGCGGTAATGAAAACATCAATAATTTTGATGGCAATAAACGGCGCGACTGCCCCGCCTAATCCGTAGATTAAAATGTTCCGCTGCAACAGTTGATTTGCGGTCAGCGGTCGAAATTTTACCCCGGTTAATGCTAGGGGAATTAAAGCGGGAATAATCAAAGCATTGTAAACTAATGCTGACAAAACCGCAGATTGACCGCTGGCTAAACCCATCACGTTCAAAGCGCCAACCGGAGCAAACATTGCGGGAATAATTGCAAAATATTTAGCGATATCGTTGGCTAGGGAAAACGTAGTCAGCGCGCCGCGAGTAATCAGCAATTGTTTGCCAATTGTCACTAAGTCAATTAGTTTTGTAGGGTCAGAATCCAAGTCCACCATGTTTGCAGCTTCCTTCGCTGCTTGGGTTCCCGAATTCATCGCCAGTCCTACGTTTGCTTGCGCTAGTGCGGGTGCGTCGTTGGTTCCGTCTCCTGTCATTGCGACTAATTTGCCCTCGGCTTGTTGTTTGCGAATTACGTCGATTTTGTCCTCGGGAGTTGCTTCGGCAATGAAGTCGTCAACCCCTGCTTCATCGGCAATTACTGATGCTGTAATCCGGTTATCTCCGGTGAGCATAATGGTGCGAATTCCCATTTTTCGCAGTTGGTCAAACCGATCGCGAATTCCCGGTTTGATGACATCTTTTAAATAGATAATGCCGTAGGTGTCGCTGCCTTGACAAACAGCTAAGGGTGTGCCTCCCAAGCGGGAAACTCGCTCGTAAGCTGCATCGAGATCCGGCCCGAAATTGCCGCCGCGCGATCGCACAAAACCCTTCACCGCATCCACCGCACCCTTGCGAACCTCCGTCCCGTCGGGCAAATCCGTGCCAGACATCCGCGTTTTTGCGGAAAAATCAAGCCCCGTGGCGTTGGTGCGATCGAAATCCACCTGTGCGCCCAAATTTTGAGCCAAACGGACGATCGACTTTCCCTCTGGAGTATCGTCAAACACGCTGGCATCGAGGGCTACCTGCGCCACTTCTTGCCGTGAATGACCGTTGACCGGAATAAATTCCTCGGCTAAACGGTTCCCCAGCGTGATCGTCCCCGTTTTGTCCAAAATCAGCGTATTCACGTCGCCGCAAGCCTCAACGGCGCGTCCAGAGGTCGCTATCACGTTAAACTGAGCGACGCGATCCATGCCCGCAATGCCGATCGCGCTCAGCAAACCGCCGATCGTTGTTGGAATCAGCGCCACCAGCAGCGAAATCAGCGTCACCACGCCCACAGGGGTTTTCACGTAATTTCCCACGGGCGGAATCGTCGAAACCACAATCAAAAACACCAGCGTTAGCACCGCCAGCAGCACCGTCAGCGCGATCTCGTTCGGCGTTTTCGACCTTTCAGCGCCCTCTACCAGCGCGATCATCCTGTCCAAAAATCCCTTACCGGGGTCGGCCATCACCCGCAGCGTCAATTCGTCGGAAAGGATGCGCGTACCGCCGGTGACGGAACTGGCGATGTCCGAACCCGGTTCCTTGAGCACCGGCGCGGATTCGCCAGTGATCGCAGATTCGTCTACAGATGCGACGCCTGCAATCACTTCGCCGTCGGCGGGAATGACATCGCCTGCGATCACTTTAATTTGGTCGCCCCGTCTCAGGGATGTCGAACTAACTTCTTGAATTGAACCGTCTGGTAGGAGTTTGCGGGCTGTTGTGTCGGCTTTGGTCGATCGCAGTGCGTCTGCTTGCGCTTTCCCCCGCCCTTCTGCTATCGCTTCGGCAAAATTAGCAAATACCAAGGTGAAGAACAAAATAAACGTGACTAAACCGTTGAAAACTCTCTGATTTTCGCCGGGAACCGGGCCGAACAGCGTCGGGTCGATCGTTAATAATGCAGTCACAATTGTGCCAACCCACACCACAAACATCACCGGATTTTTTAGCATTACCCGTGGGTTTAGCTTGACAAAAGCTTCTTTAAAAGCTCTTTGATAAAGACCTTTTGTATTTGCTTTTGGCGTGTGCTTGCGAGACTCGCGAGAGCCTCTAGCAGGTTTTTTTGGGGAATCTGGAGTATGGGAAGAAGCCATGTCGATTTTAGATTTTAGATTTTAGATTTTAGATTTGGGATTAGGGATTTGGGATTTTAGATTTGGAATTGTTGCCAGCAACAGCAGTTTATTGTCGCTGCATTACTTAATGCAATCTACATCTACTGTCCGCTGTTTGGTGTCGGGGTTGTCGCTTCAGGCGAAGGCGTTGCTAAAGGTGTTGTGGGTACAGTTATCGATGCTGGTTCAAACTTGCCGCTGCTAATTTCATATCCTTCGGCAATTGGCCCTAAAGCTAGAACTGGGAAAAATGTCAGCGCGCCCAGAATTATAATTACTCCTGCGGTGACGCTGGTGAATAAAACTGAATCGGTTCTGAGAGTGCCGGTTGTTTCGGGAACCAGTTGTTTGTTCGTCATGCTGTCGGCTAAAAGTAGCAGGGCAATAATTGGAACGTAGCGCCCCAATAGCAGGCTGAAACAGGTGCTTAAATTCCACCAAAGTCCGGTAGGTGCGGGTTGAGAGTCGGCCAATCCTTCTAAGCCAGAACCGTTGTTGGCTGCCGCCGAAGCGTATTCGTACATCACCTGGGAAATGCCGTGAAATCCGGGGTTGCTGATGCCGCTCAAACTGTCGGTAATGGCGAGGGAAATGGCACCGGGGATTAAAACTGCGATCGGGTGAATTAACAAAACAACGCTGGCTAAAACTATTTCCCGTTTCTCAATTTTGCGTCCCAAAAACTCCGGCGTTCTCCCCACCATCAAGCCCGTGAGAAAAACGCTCAAAATTGAGTAGATAAATAAGTAAGCAGTTCCCGTTCCTTGTCCGCCCCAAACGATTTGCAGAAACAAATTAAACAGAGTGGCAAAACCACCGGGAGGCATTAAAGAATCGTGCATTCCGTTGACAGCGCCGCACATTGTGCCAGTGGTAGTCACCGCCCACAGTGCAGTTTCTGCCCAGCCAAACCTAACTTCTTTGCCTTCTAAATTTGGTTGCTGCGAACCCAGTAAATTATTAATTTGAGGGTTGCCGCCGTACTCGCCAAATGCTGCAATGCCAATCAAAATTACATAGATGGCAAACACCATCCAAAAAATCAGCCATCCCTGCTTTTTGTTGTTGGCAAATCTGCCGTAGGTGTGAATCATAGCTGCTGGTATAGAAAGCATTGCTAGTGTTTCCAGCAGGTTGGTAAAAGGATTGGGATTTTCAAAAGGATGAGCCGAGTTAATGGCAAAAAATCCGCCGCCATTTTCTCCCAGTTGTTTGATGCTTTCAAAGTGAGCTACTGGGCCGCGAGCAATTATTTGCGTGCCGCCTTCTAAGGTACGGGCAACGGCCGGCCCTGCGAGGGTTTCCGGCACTCCTGAAATTAGCAAAAGTAAGGCAATTATTAAAGAAAGGGGTAGCAGAATCCGGGTGATTGATTGAATTAAATCGATGTAAAAGTTGCCCAAGGGACGGCCGGTCAAGCCCCGGATAAAGGCAATCCCTACTGCTAAACCGGTAGCTGCTGAGGTAAACATTAAAAATCCCAGGGTTAACTGGGACAAATAAGTAAATGTTGTCTCGCCGGAGTAATGCTGTTGGTCGGTATTTGTGAGGAATGAAATAGTTGTGTGCAGCGCAGTATCCCAGGTTGGGGCAGTTAAGCCGGTGGCATTTAAAGGCAGCACTCCTTGAAGCATGAAAATTAGGAAAACAAATATGCCCATTGCTGCATTGCTGTACAGTAGCGATCGCGCATATTGCCAACCTGTCATCGAATCTATAGACCGGATATTGCTGGCTTTATAGATGAGTTTTTCTAGGGGTTTAATAGCGGGGTCGAGAATGGTTGGTTCTCCCATGTACACCCGCGCCATGTAATTACCAAAAATAGGGGCGATCGCTACTACAATGATTAGCGTTAATGCGATTTGAATTAATCCTTCAAGCATAACTGAGCCAATACTTCCTTAAAAGTGCAATCTGCTTTTAAAAATCAATATACTTGCCGTTAGGATTTTTGATAATCAGCCCGCAGGTATAAGTTGCTGTTTAGCCGTTATACTTAGCTGCTATATATTTTCACTGACTGACAAATGTTTAAATATTTAGCAGTATCTATACTTGCAGATATAGATGTTATCTAAACGCTTGTTTTTGCGTCACTGTAGACAAATTTTAGCGAATAAAAACCCTAGGGATAAGGCAGAGAGTAGAGTGTAAATATAAAATATAAAATGGATGGATAAGGGATGTTAAACAGCTTATTAAAAATCACAGACAACCTGGCAATTCAAGAGAAGTATTTGCGGGGGAGGTGGTCGATCGCAATTTTATTCGCGATCGTTGTAGTGCTGGAATTTACTACGCCGTCGGAGTATCTGTTTGGGTATTTGTACACAGGGCCGATTTTATTGGCAAATTCGCGCTTGAGTCGGTTGGGTAAGTTGCAAATTACGCTGGTATCGGCAGCTTTGACGCTGTTAAATTTGTTTGTTCCTCCTGGAGAATCGATCGCCCTAGCAACTGTAGCAAATAGATCGATCGCAGTCATGGCTTTAGGGGTGACGGGATATTTGAGCGATCGCAACCAGCAGTACCAAGAGACGATCGCGATCGCTAAAGCTGAGTTGCAGTCGCAGCAGCAGCTAGCAAGCATCCGAGAAGATTTTGTCTCTACTTTGAGTCACGACTTAAAAACGCCGATGCTGGGGGCGATAGAAACAATTAAAGCTTTTGGGTCAGCAAAATTTGGGAATGTCACCGCCAGTCAGCAAAAAGTTCTCGAAACAATGGCGCGATCGCACAAAATGTCTCTACAATTAGTAGAAACGCTGCTGGATGTTTACCGCAACGATGCCGAAGGTTTAAAACTGCAACTTGCGGCCGTAAATTTAGTAGCTTTGGCAGAAGAAGTAATCGCAACACTCATCCATTTGTCGGCGGCGCGCCGAGTTTACATTAGTATGAGTTACGGAGAGTCAGATTTCCGTCGCTCTTTGTGGGTAAATGGCGATGCGGTTCAACTCCAGCGCGTTTTTGTTAATTTGCTAACAAACGGAATTAACCATTCTCCTCGCGGTGGCAAGGTAGAAATAATCATGGAATCTTATTCGAGTTTTCAGGTGGTGAAAGTTATCGATAGCGGGTTGGGAATTACTGCCGATGAACTGCCCCACTTGTTCGAGCGTTTTTATCAAGGACACAGCGATCGGCAAGCCAAAGGATCGGGATTAGGATTATACTTATCTCGCCAAATTATTGACGCCCACGGCGGTATAATTTGGGCAGAAAATAAATTGCCACACGGTGCTTTATTTGGATTCCGACTCCCTGCTATCCCACAGAAATGAAACCAGCTTATCCGTTGCGAATTCTCCTAGTTGAAGACGACGAACTGTTTCGGTTGGGGCTGCAAACGCGGTTGCAACAAGAAAGTTGCTTGCAAGTAATTGCCGAGGCTGAAGATGGCGAAACCGCAGTAGAATTGACTCAGGAACACTTGCCAGATGTGGTAGTTCTCGATGTCGGTTTGCCTGGAATTGGCGGTATTGAAGCGTGCCGCCAAATTAAACAGCGACATCCAGCAATTCCCGTTTTAATCTTAACATCTCATTCCCAAAAATCCTTAATTGAAAGATTGATTAGTGCGGGTGCTCAGGGATATTGCCTCAAGGGAATTGCGGCGGAAACTTTGGTTTTAGCAATTCGATCGGTAGCGGCGGGTGCTTCGTGGTGGGATCAGGCGGCAACTGCGGAAATTCGGGCAGTTTTTGCTAATCCTGAACCTGTGAAAATTGGGTCAAAATCAGAAGTTTTGGAGAATCCGCTGACGAAGCGAGAACAGGAAATCTTGGCTTTAGTTGCGGGGGGGAAAAGCAATCAGGAAATTGCACAAATATTGTACATTGCTCCGGGGACTGTGCGGGTTCACGTCCACGCGATTTTGCAAAAGTTAGAAGTGCGCGATCGCACTCAGGCTGCTGTACTCGCTATTCAGAAAGGATTGGTGGCTGAAGAATTTTTAGGTAGTCAATCTTAAGTCTGGTAGTTTATAGTTGCAAGAAGATTATGCACGATCTTGAGGAAATCTGTAATGTCTTGCATTGATGTCAACTTAAACCGAAAACATCCAGGGACTTAAGTCCTCTTGGATCTGACTGTTAAATTCATTTTTCTAATAAGATGAAACAAATTACTTGACACACAAATAATTAAATAGTATAATTTATGTGTGCATAAATTATACTTCGATAGGGCGAGCATCATGTCATCATTAGATGTATTTTTCTCAGAATATGTAGAAGGTAGCGGCAATAATAAAGCTTTAGAAATATACAACGGTACTACAGCGCCCATTAATTTAGCAGCATCAAATTATGTTATACAAACATATTTTAACGGCCAGACAACTCCCATACAAACCTTTGTTTTAACGGGAACAGTCGCTGCTGGTGATGTCTATGTTATAGCACTAGATAACGGGACTTTGCAAGCCATCCTAGACCAAGCTGACCAAACTACTACCAGTCAATTTGGCTGGTACAACGGCAACGATGCAATTGTACTGCGAAAAGGAGGATCGGGAGGTCAAATTTTAGACTCGATCGGTCAAATTGGATTCGATCCCGGTACACAGTGGGGAACTGGACTTATCAGTACGGAAGACAACACCCTGCGCCGCACTCGAAATGTCACCGATGGCGATCCAAATCCTAATGATACCTTCGATCCGAGCCTGCAATGGCAAGGATTTCTCCAAAATACAGTAGGCGATTTAGGTAGTCACTACGCTGCACCAGTTTTAAACAATTCCGGTTTCCCAACACTGACAGCTATCAATGAAGAGATTCCGGCAGCAAGCAACACGGGTACGCCAGTTTCTACCTTAATTAGTGGTTTAGTTACTGATATTAATAGCGACCCTCAAGGTATTGCTGTCACCGGCGCAGACAACAGTAATGGCGCTTGGCAATACTCCGTCAACGGTGGCAATTCTTGGACGCCTTTTGGTGCTGTTTCTGATACTAACGCCACGCTACTAGGCTGGACATCTCTGTACGCAGGTCAATTGGGAACTCCACCTGCAAGCCAACCTTGGATGGCTTTAGGAAATGTTAATCAGGCTAATCCTTTCGCTGGTGTTGTTGCTACTCAAACTTTAAATGGTGGTTCGACTACCCTCAACAGCCTTGCCAATCAAAGTATTTATGCAGGTTACAGCACTCACACCCTTGGCATTCCAAGTTTAGCTTTTAGTCCTAAAAATGCGGCGGTGCCAGTTCTCGATCGCACTTTAGGTTACGGCGTTCGTTTTGATGTCAAAATTAACAGCGAGAGTCACAGCTTTGCCGACAGCGACAAAAATGCAGATGGCCTGTCGGATCGAGCCGGTTTCAGCCTTATAGCTATTAGTTCCGACGGTCAAAAAGGTGTAGAAATTGGTTTTTGGGACAACGAAATTTGGGTACAAAAAGATGGAATTGCCGATGCGGGCCCGCTTTTTACTCATGATAGTGCCAATCCTTCTGCCGATCGCTGGTTTGGCGATACAACCCAACTAGCCAGTTATGAACTCACAGTTTTAGGCGAAAACTTCACGCTGTTTCGCAACGGCACTGCAATTCTCAACAACCGTCCCCTGCGAAACTATACTAGCTTCACGGGCGCCATCAACCCCTATCAAACTCCCAATTTTCTGTTTTTTGGGGACGACACTACCTCTGCATCTGCCAGTTTTGAATTAAAAAACGTAGCAGTCAAAAGCGCAGAACCGAGGATTCGTTTCGTACCGAATCAAGATTACTTTGGAACGTCGCCCAGCTTAACTTTCCGGGCTTGGGATACAACCGATAACATTGCTAGCGGCCGGGCGGGGGTAAACGTGGCGGTAAACGGCAGCACATCGCCGTTTAGCAGCGAAAGCGAGACGGCTACAATTACTGTCAATCCAGTCAACGACGCACCTTCTTTTGTGAAAGGGGCAGACTCAAGCGCGATCGCAGGTGGGGGATCGCAAACAGTCAACAACTGGGCAACAAGTATCTCTCAGGGCCCTCCCAACGAATCCACTCAAACCGTTAACTTCAACCTTAGCAACAACAATAACACTCTATTTACCGTGCAGCCTGCGATCGACGCAGCGGGCAACCTCACCTACACCCCGGCCTCCGGTGTCAGCGGCATTGCAAGTGTCACTGCGACGTTAAGCGATAACGGCGGCACTGCTAATAACGGTGTAGACACTTCCGCAGCCCAAACCTTCACCATCAACATCACAGCGGATACGATCCTGCCTGCTGCTTCCAATCTAGCCGCTGGCAATATTCTCGTCGCAGGCGGCACTACAAAAACTTTTACGGTAGACTACAGCGACAACGTTGCTGTCAACAGCAGCAGTTTGGATAATTCAGACATTCGGGTGACTGGGCCCAACGGATTTAACCAATTAGCGACACTGGTAAGCTTTACCCCAACTGGCAACGGCACTCTTCGCACGGCTACCTATCAGATTACGCCACCAGGTGGTAGTTGGGATTTGGGTGAGAATGGGGATTATGCGATCGCGATCGAATCGGGGCAAGTTAGCGATATCAATAATAACTTTGTCACAGCCAGTAACTTGGGAAGCTTTAATGTCAATATTCCCAACCCAGGCACTTTTAATTTTAGTGCTGCGAATTACCAGATCGGTGAAAGCGGGGGTTTTGCCACAATTACCGTGACTCGGACAAGCAATACTAATGTGGCGGCTGATATCAGCTACAGCACTTCCGACGGGACTGCTAATGCAGGCAGTGACTACACGGCAACATCAGGAACCTTAAACTTTGCGATCGGCGAAACGAGTAAAAATTTTACGATTCCGATTAACGATGACACCTTAGTAGAGGGAAGTGAGATTGTTGCGCTTAGTCTGAATAATCCCACAAACGGTGCGAGTGTGGGAGTGCAAAGTACGGCGAATTTGACAATTTTAGATAACGATGTAGATCCAACTCCAACTCCGACGCCGACGCCGACGCCTGCGGAAACTCCAACTCCCACGGGAACTCCGACGCCTGCGGAAACTCCAACTCCAACTCCGACGCCTGCGGAAACTCCAACTCCCACGGGA